>NZ_JBNBPO030000009.1:0-131749 GCF_051280635.3 Nocardioides proteolyticus
GTGCGCCGCGGGGGGGGGGCCGGGCTGGGCGGGGGGGCCCCCGGCCGCCCGCGGCGCCGGGGGGGGCGGGGGCGCCCCCGGGGGGGGCGGGCCCCCCCCCCCCACGACCTCGTCGCGACGAGCGAGGAGTTCCTCGCCGCCTCGTGGGCGACCGCCGCGAGCGGCGGCCAGGCGCCGATCGACCTGCAGGCGGCGTCGTACCGTGCCCTCGGCGAGGTGCGCACCCACGCCCGCGAGCTGGGCCAGGGCTGGTGGACGTTCAGCCCCTTCGGCCTCGACGGTGCTGACGCCGTCGCACCTGAGGAACGCGTTGGTTCCGGCGATCAGATCCAACCAGCAGATCAGGTACGACGCTTCGCCCCGGCACCCTCCTACCGCGGGGACGTCGAGCAGGCGTTCGCCGGGATCGAGCGGTGGCGCGCCGGCGGCTACCGCGTGGTGGTGGTGCACGCCGGGCACGGTCCGGCGCAGCGGATGGTGGAGGCGCTGGGGGAGCGCGACGTGCCGGCCCGGCTGGTCGACGACCTCGCCGAGGAGGCCCAGATCGACGCCGACGTCGTCACCGTGACCTGCGGGCTGCTGGCCCACGGCGTGGTCCGGGAGCCGACCGAGGAGCGGCCCGGGCTGGTGGTCCTCACCGGCGAGGACATCGTCGGCGCCAAGGCGTCCACCCGCGACAAGGGCGCGATGCCGGTCCGCCGCAAGCGGCAGATCGACCCGCTCGAGCTCAAGGCCGGCGACTACGTCGTCCACGAGCAGCACGGCGTCGGCCGGTTCGTGGAGATGAAGCAGCGCGAGGTGCAGGGGGCCAAGCGGGAGTACCTCGTCCTCGAGTACGGCCCCTCCAAGCGGGGCGGCCCGCCCGACCGGCTGTTCGTGCCGGCCGACGCGCTCGACCAGGTCACCCGCTACGTCGGCGGCGAGCAGCCCAGCCTCGACCGCCTCGGTGGCGGCGACTGGACCAAGCGCAAGAACCGCGCCCGCAAGGCCGTGCGCGAGATCGCCGCCGAGCTGATCAGGCTCTACGCGGCCCGGCAGGCCACCCAGGGTCACGCGTTCGGACCGGACACGCCGTGGCAGCGGGAGCTGGAGGACGCCTTCCCGTTCCACGAGACGCCCGACCAGCTGACCACGGTCGACGAGGTGAAGTCCGACATGGAGCGCACGGTCCCGATGGACCGGCTGATCTGCGGCGACGTCGGCTACGGCAAGACCGAGATCGCGGTGCGGGCGGCCTTCAAGGCCGTGCAGGACGGCAAGCAGGTCGCCGTGCTGGTGCCGACCACCCTGCTGGTCAGCCAGCACCTCTCCACGTTCACCGAGCGGATGAGCGGCTTCCCGATCGTGCTCAAGGGCCTCAGCCGGTTCCAGACCGACAAGGAGGCGGCCGAGGTGGTCGCGGGCCTCGCCGACGGCACCGTCGACGTCGTGGTCGGCACCCACCGGCTGTTCAACCCCGACATCCGGTTCAAGGACCTGGGCCTGATCATCGTCGACGAGGAGCAGCGGTTCGGCGTCGAGCACAAGGAGGCCATGAAGCGGCTGCGCACCTCCGTCGACGTGCTCTCGATGAGCGCGACGCCGATCCCGCGGACGCTGGAGATGGCGATCACCGGCATCCGGGAGATGTCGACGATCACCACGCCGCCGGAGGAGCGGCACCCGGTGCTGACCTACGTCGGGGGGTACGACGACCGGCAGGTCGTGGCCGCCGTCCGCCGCGAGCTGCTGCGCGACGGTCAGGTGTTCTACATCCACAACCGGGTGAGCTCGATCGACAGGGCCGCCGCTCGGCTCCGCGAGCTGGTGCCCGAGGCGCGGGTGGCGACCGCCCACGGCCAGATGGGCGAGCACCAGCTGGAGCAGGTGATGCTCGACTTCTGGGAGAAGCGGTTCGACGTGCTGGTCTGCACCACGATCGTGGAGTCGGGCCTCGACGTCTCCAACGCCAACACGATGATCATCGAGCGGGCCGACACGCTCGGCCTCAGCCAGCTCCACCAGCTGCGCGGCCGGGTGGGCCGCTCGCGGGAGCGCGCCTACGCCTACTTCCTCTATCCCACCGAGAAGCCGCTCACCGAGACCGCGCACGAGCGGCTGGCCACCCTCGCCCAGCACTCCGACCTGGGCGGCGGCATGGCGATCGCGATGAAGGACCTCGAGATCCGGGGAGCCGGCAACCTGCTGGGCGGTGAGCAGTCCGGCCACATCGCCGACGTCGGGTTCGACCTCTACGTGCGCCTGGTCGGCGAGGCGGTCCGCGACTTCCGCTCCGACGGCCAGGCGCCCGAGCAGCTCGACGAGGTCCGGATCGAGCTCCCGGTGGAGGCGCACCTGCCCCACGACTACATCCCCAGCGAGCGGCTGCGCCTGGAGATCTACAAGCGGCTGGCCGAGGTGCGATCCGACGCCGACGTCGACGAGATCGCCGCCGAGCTCGACGACCGCTACGGCGAGCCGCCGGAGCCGGTGGCGGCGCTGCTGCTGGTGGCCCGGTTCCGGGCCCGGGTCCGGCAGGCCGGCGTCCGCGAGGTCACCACGGTCGGCAAGAACGTCCGCTTCGCGCCCGTCGTGCTGCCGGAGTCGCGCACGATCCGGCTGCAGCGGCTCTACCCCAAGTCCATCGTCAAGAGCCAGCTCGAGTCGGTCCTGGTGCCGCGTCCCGGCACACCGGGACAGACGGGGAAGCCGATCGAGGGGGTCGCCCTGCTTGAATGGGCCCGCCTCGTCATCGATTCCGTGATCGACCCCAAGGAGTGAGCGTGCCGCTGAACGTGCCACTGAGCTGGCGCCGTCGCGTCCTGCCGTTGGTGACCGCACTGTCCGCCGCGGCCGTCCTCGCCGCCGGCTGCAGCTTCGGCGAGGAGGGCCCGATGCCGGGCGTCGCCGCGGAGGTCGACGGCGAGACCCTTGCCCTCGACCGGGTCGACGAGGCGGTCGACGAGTACTGCGCGCTGCGCGCCGAGCACCCGGAGGCCACGCTCGCGTCCCGGGCCGACATCCGGTCCCAGTTCGTGCTCGGCTGGGTGCAGGCGACCGCGGTGGAGGACCTCGCGCCGGAGTACGACGTCGCGCTCCCGCCGGAGAACGTCGACCGGGCCGCGGTGGAGGCGGCCTGGGGCGAGCTCGGCGAGGTCGACGAGGACAACTACGAGGCCCTCGAGTGGCTGACCTGGATCCAGTCGCGGCTCACCGACCCGGTGGAGAGCCTCGGGTCGCGCAAGCTCGAGGAGGAGGGCGGCCAGGGCGCCGTCGGCCAGCCCGCGGTCGCCCGAGGAGTGGCGCTGATCCAGGAGTGGATCGACGAGCACGACCCCGAGCTCAACCCGGTGCTGGGCGACCTCGACGAGGAGGCCGGGGTCTTCACCGGCGACACGCTGTCGGTGGCGGTCAGCGACGAGGCGAAGGCCGCCTCGTCGACCGAGCAGTCGGCCGAGGACCTCGCCGCGCTCCCGCCCGGCCAGCGCTGCGGCCCCGCTCCCGCCGACCAGGGCGCCGACCAGGGCCAGGTGCCGCCGGCCTGAGCACGCCGCCCGACCCCGCCTCCAGCTCCGTGCCGGGCTCCGCGGTCGCGGAGCTCGTGGCCGTGATGCGCCGGCTGCGGGCGGAGTGTCCGTGGAAGCGGCAGCAGACCCACCGGTCGCTGGTCCGCTACCTCCTCGAGGAGGCCTACGAGGCGGTCGAGGCGCTCGAGGGCGGCGACGACGAGCATCTCCAGGAGGAGCTCGGCGACCTGCTGCTGCAGGTGGTCTTCCACGCCGCGATCGCCGAGGAGCGGGGCGCCTTCGACCTCGACGACGTGGCCCGGGGCCTCACCGACAAGCTGCGCCGGCGCAACCCGCACGTGTTCGGCGAGACCGCCGGCTCGTCCGGTGAGCTCGACGCCGACGCGGTCAACGACCTCTGGCAGCGGGTCAAGGCCGCCGAGAAGGACCGCGACGGGCTCGACCCCGACGAGCGGGTCCTGCACGGCCTGCCTGCCGCGCTGCCCGCCCTGCTGTACGCCGACAAGGCGCTCGACCGGCTCGAGCGCGCCGGCCGGCCGGTCGAGGTGCCACCCCCCGACGACACCGACGACACCGACGACACCGGCGACATCGGTGACCGGCTCCTGGCCGTGGTGGCCGAGGCCCGCCGGGCCGGGGTCGACCCGGAGCAGTCGCTGCGCGCCGCCGTACACCGGCGGGTGGGGGACTGACCTGACGAGGGGCCCGCGCCGCCGTGAGCTGCACGGTCGCTGGTGTCGCCGAGCAGCATCGGGAAAGGGTGCGACGGGGCCGGACGGGTACCGGGTCAGGCATGAGGCGATGGGGACGTGAGCTCACCGTCCGGCTGCTGCGGGACAGGTACGACGCGCTGGCGCGACTGCGCCGCGAGCACGGGGGCGCCGACTGGTTCCCGGTGCGGATGCTGGGGCGACGGGCGGTCGTGGTCCGTGGCGAGGAGGGCGTGCGCAGCTTCTACGACCCGACCCTGGTGACCCGCAAGGGCGCGATCCCCGCACCGCTGCGGCTGCTGCTCTTCGGGCCGGGGCCGGTGCACGGCCTGAACGGCTCGGCGCACGCGGAGCGCAAGCAGGTGTTCCTCGACGTCATCGACCCGCACGCGGTCGGACAGCTCCACGAGCTGGTCCGCGACCGGCTCGACGCGGCGCGGCCGGAGTGGGCCGCGCGCGACCGGGTCCTCCTGTTCGACGCGCTGGTCGACGTCTACGGGACCGCTGCGCTGGAGTGGGCGGCGACCGGCACGACCGGGGAGGAGGCGTCGCGGATCAGCCGCGAGCTCGCTCTGATCGTCGACGGGTTCGGCCTCGGCGGCACGTCCCACGCCCGCGCTGCACTGGCCCGGGTGCGGGCGCAGCGGTGGGCGATGCGGGTGATCCGCGACGTGCGGGAGGGACGGCTGGCGGCGCCGCCGACGTCGCCGGCGGGTGCCCTCGCGGCCCGCCGCGACCTGTCCGTGCTGGTCGCCGCGACCGAGCTGCTCAACCTGGTCCGGCCCACGGTGGCCGTCGCCTACTTCGGTGCCTGGGCCGCGCACGCCCTGACCCGCCGCCCGGACTGGCGCGCCTTCCTCGCCGACGGCTCGCCGCGCCACCTGCGCGCCTTCGAGCTGGAGATCCGCCGGTGGTACCCCTTCGTCCCGCTGCTGCCCGGCCGGGTCGAGCGCGACCACGACCTGGCCGGCCTCGCCCTGCGCAGGCGCGACTGGGTGGTCCTCGACATCCTCGGCACCAACCGCGACCCCGGGCTCTGGGACCGCCCCGAGGAGTTCCGCCCCGAGCGGTTCCTCGACCGCGAGCCGACGGCGTGGGACTACGTGCCCCACGGCGGCGGGGATCCCGCCCGCGGACACCGGTGCCCCGGCGAGCCGATCGCCGGCAGCCTCCTCGAGGTGACGATCCAGCACCTCGCCCGCTTCGACTACGACCTGGCCCACCGGGGCCGCCGCGTCCCGGCGAGCCGGATCCCCGCGCTGGCGCCGGACCGGATGACCCTCAACGCCCCTCGCCCGGCAGCAGGGACGACGGCAGGGTCAGCCGGTCCATCTCCTCGCCACCGTCGCACGTGAACAGGCCCACCACGACGTCGTCGCCGTGCTCGGCGAGCACGTCCCAGTGCCCACCCGAGGCGATCCACCGGTCGAGCGCCGCGCGCTCGGGGTGCGGAGACGTGTTCGGGGACATCTCCGGATCATGGCACGCCGAGCGGGTACTGCTTCCGCGATGGCGGCACACACGTTCCACCACCAGGGAGTTCCTGCATGAGACGAGCATTCGGCGCGCTGACCCTCGCGGGGGGCCTGCTCCTCGCCGGAGCCTGCGCTGACAACGGCCAGACGGACGAGTCGAGCGGCGAGGCCGAGACCAACCCCCCGGAGCCGCCCCCGAGCAGCCAGATCAGCGACCCCGAGCTGGCGACCGACGACGACCCCGAGGAGGGCGGCGAGGAGGACGACGTCCTCGAGCACCTCGAGGCGGAGAACCGGGTCGTCACCCTCGCCGACGGCACGGTGTGCGAGATCGGCGTGGTCGTGACCGGCGCACCGGAGGTGGCCGCGGCCGAGGACGCCGGCGAGACCCTCGCGAAGAGCCCCGACGACGCGGTGGCGGTCACGCTCACCGACGCCGACATCGAGCGCTGCCAGGTCGAGCTGACCGAGCGGCTCGCCACCTACGTCACGGACGAGTAGCCGCCTCCCCGGCGCCGCGCCTTCGCCACGGAGCTGCCGGGTCCGCCGCGGCCGAGGTCCTGGGCCGGCCTGACATTCCTGCCCCCTGTCCCGTCAGGGACTGCAGGATGCAGGAAGCAGGAAGCAGGAAGGACCCCGGCCCGATGACGACCCGCAGCGACCCCGCCGAGCGCAGGCGGCTGATGAGCCTGGCCTACCGGCTGCTCGGCTCGCTCAGCGACGCCGAGGACGTGGTGCAGGAGGCGTACGCCCGCTGGTACGCCCTGTCGCCGGCGGAGCGGGCGGCCATCGAGTCGCCCTCGGCCTGGCTGACCCGGGTGGCCGGTCGGCTCAGCCTCGACGTTCTGCGGTCGGCGCGATACCGCCGTGAGCGCTACGTCGGCGAGTGGATCCCCGAGCCGCTGCCCGGCCCGGACACCGACCCGGCCGACCGGGTGACCCTCGATGAGTCGGTCACCATGGCGTTCCTGGTGGTGCTCGAGGCGATGACGCCGGCGGAGCGGGTGGCGTTCGTGCTCCACGACGTGTTCGGCTACTCGTTCGCCGAGGTGGCGGAGGTCGTGGGTCGTACGCCGGCGGCGTGCCGCCAGGGTGAGGTCGTCCGCAGGTTCAGGGCCGCGTGGCAGGCGCGGGACATCGAGGCCCTGGTGCGCCTGCTCGACCCCGCGGTGACCGCGGTCGCCGACGGCGGCGGCGTGGTGTCGGCCGAGGTGCTGCCGATCGTGGGAGCGCAGCAGGTGGCGCGGGTGCTGCTCGACGTCGCCGCGCGGGCCCCGGCGATGGTGCTCGCCGAGCGCGTGGTCAACGGCCAGCCCGGGCTCGTGGCGCTGGAGGGAGGGGCGACCGCGACGGTGTTCGCCTTCGACGTCCGCGGCGACCGGATCGTCCGCATCTGGGCGGTGCGCAACCCCGACAAGCTGCGTCCCTGGACCCCCCGGTGACCGGCACCCGGCCGGCCCCGTCGACGGAGAGGAAGCAGATCATGGAGCAGGTCGAGGTCGCCCTCGCGTACTTCAGCGCCACCGGCACGGTCCAGGCGCTGGCCGAGGCCGCCGCCGAGGGAGCTGAGAAGGCCGGCGCCGTCGTGCACGTGCACCGGCTACCGGACCGGGTAGAGCCCGCCGCCCTCGAGCCCGCGCTCGACGACCTCGCCCGCGCGGACGTCGTACTGCTGGGCACACCGACGCGGTTCGGCACACCGTCGGCGCAGCTCAAGGCGTTCGTCGACGCCACCGGCCCGCTGTGGCAACAGGGCCGCCTGGCGGGGAAGGTGTGCACGGCGTTCACCGCCTCCACGACCACCCACGGCGGCCAGGAGGCGACCATCCTCGCGCTGGGCAACGTCTTCTACCACTGGGGCGCGATCATCGTGCCGCCCGGCTACGCCGACCCGGTGCAGTTCCGCTCCGGCAACCCGTACGGCGCCTCCCACGTCTCCGGCGACGGCCCGCCCGGCGAAGTCTCCCTCGAGGCCGCCCGATTCCAGGCGCAACGCGCCGTCGAGGTGGCGGCCCTGCTGAAGGCGGGGCGCGCGGTCGCCTGAGGCGGATCCTAATGCCTTTAGGATTCGGCCTACAGGCGATAGGCGACCTACGGTGACGGCATGGATGCCCTCGCCGAGCGCGACGTACGACGGTCCTTCGTGAACTGCAGCCGGGGCGACGCCGACCGGGCCAACCTCCCGGAGGACTTCGAGGACCTCCCCTGGGACGAGCTCGACTTCCTCGGCTGGGTGGACCCGAAGACGCCGCAGGTCGCCTACCTCGTCCTACCGCGGGCCGAGGGTGTGCTGGGCATCCGGCTCCGCCGGAACTCCAGCGGCAGTGGGCGCGCACGGATGTGCTCGCTGTGCTGCACGGTCCACCCGGCCAACGGCGTGACGCTCATGGTCGCCAACCGGGCCGGCAAGGCGGGCCGGGACGGCAACACCGTCGGTGTCGACGTCTGCAGCGACCTGCGGTGCTCCGGCTACGCGCGCGGCTGGGCGCCGACGCCGGTCGTGAGCCTCTGGAGGAGTCGACCACCGCCGACCAGCGGGTGGAGCGGCTCCTGCGCAACCTGGACGGGTTCGTCCGGCGGGTCCTGCGGTGACCCGCGGTCCCCGCGGCTCCCGCGGCGCAGCGAGCCCCGGCCTGAGCCGGGAGCTGGTCGTGGCGGCGGCTGCCGGCCTCGCCGACAGCGGTGGGCTCGGTGGCCTGACGCTCAGCGCGCTGGCCCGCGAGCTCGGCGTACGGACGCCCAGCCTGTACTCCCACGTCCGCAGCCTGGAGGACCTCCGGGTCGCGCTGACCACCCTCGCCCTCAGCGAGCTCGCCGACCGGGTCGACCGGGCGCTGGCCGGCCGCTCCGGTCGCGAGGCCCTGGTGGCCTGGGCGGAGGTGCACCGCGGCTACGCCCACGAGCACCCCGGTCGGTTCGCGGCGGCGGGGCTGCTCGACGGGCCGGTGACGCCGGAGCTCGAGGTCGCCGGGGCGCGCCTGGCCGAGCAGTCGTCGGCGGTGCTGCGTGGCTATCCGGTGCCGCGCGACGAGCGGGTCCATGCGAGCAGGCTGCTCGCCAGCGTGCTCCGGGGTTTTGCCGAGCTGGAGACCGGGGGAGCGTTCGGCCACCGGTCACCCTCCACCGACGACTCCTGGAGGCGCGTGCTCGACTCGCTGCACCGCATGCTGACCGACTGGAGCGACGCCGCCGCACCTCCGGCATCCGAGGCCGAGGTGTAGAGGGCCTGCCCGCGCGCCGCCGGCCGGGCGCGCGGGTGTCCCGATACTGGTTGGAACGGACGCCGTCGGTGGGACCGTGGCCGGAAGAAAGGGGACGCCGTGCTCAGGTGGGACGTCGACGACCGCCCGCGTCGTCTGTGGACGCGCATCTACATGAAGGGCATGTGGGCGCGTCGGGACAAGGACGCCTTCGAGGGGGAGCAGCACACCCTCGAGCAGGCGCGGGACGAGCAGCGGCACGGCGACGCGCCGCCCACGCTGCTCACGCGGGCACTGGTGCAGGTCACCGAGGAGGACCACGACGGCATGGTCGTGTGGCGGGCGCGGCCGCGCCGTGGACGGCCCCGGGCCCGGGTGGTGTACGTGCACGGCGGCGGCTATGTGCACCCGCTCACCCCGGACTACTGGCGGCTGGTGCGAGCGCTGGTGCGCTCTCCGGCCGAGGTCGTGGTGCCGGCGTACCCTCTGGCGCCCGGCGCCACCGCCGACGAGGTGCTGACCCGGCTGACCGCACTCGTCCGCGAGACCGCGGAGGGCGGGCTTCCGACCGTGCTGATGGGCGACTCGGCCGGCGGGGCGCTGGTGCTCGTGCTCGCCCGGCGCACCGCGGGCGACCCGACGCCGCCGGCTCGGGTGGTGGCGTTGTCGCCCTGGCTGGACGCCACGCTCGCCGTGCGGGAGGAGCAGGTGCGGGACCACGAGCCCTCGGACCCGATGCTCGCCGAGTCCGGCCTGCGCGCCGCGGGTCGCGCGTACGCCGGCGACCGCGACCCCGCCGACCCGGAGGTGAGCCCGGTCCACCTGGACCTCGACGGGCTCCCGCCGGTCGACGTGTTCATCGGCGACCGCGACATCCTCCGCCCCGCCGTCGATGTGCTCGCCGAGCGCGCCCGCGAAGCTCGGGTGGACATGCACGTGCACGAGGTGACGGCGATGTTCCACGTGTGGATGACCCGCGCCATCCCCGAGGCCCGGCGGACCCGGAAGGTGCTGGTGGAGCTGGTGCGCCGGGCCGGATGATCGCCGTGGGCGTGATCGGCTCGCGGGTGCAACCGGGCCGCGCGGTGACCTGTGACCTGCGTGGGTCGACTCGTGCCGACAGTCCGCGCACCTGGCGATCTTGTTCGAATTCCGCCAGAAGGCGACAAAAACACCAGGTGCGTCGGGCAGGCCATCTGCCATGCCTCCAGCAGATGCGCGTAGGCGACACCCACGTACCTGATGAACCCGTTGGGTTTCCGCCGGTCAGACAACGAATTGATCAGGTGCGTCGGCCAGAGTCGCCCACCGGACCGCGGGCGGCCGTCCACAGCCGCGGAGGTGACCCCTACCGCGCGGGCCGGGGTTGGCCTACGGTGCTGGACAGCCACCGTCGGTCTGATCTCGGGAGGATCGCCATGGCGCTGCTCCAGCCCCCCGTCGTGTCCGCGCCTGCCTCCGAGGAAGTCGTGGCCCGGCTCGACGAGCAGCTGCGTGCCGTCGTACGCCGGGACGGCATCGACCCGCAGCGCGAGGTCGGCTCCGTACGACGCCTCGCGACCGCTCTCGTCCGGGCCCACGACGAGCGGAGCCTGACCGGGGTGGTGGCTCCGGTGGCGGACCCGGACGGGCTGGTGGCCGAGCTGGTCGCGCGGGTGGCGGGGTTCGGCGCGCTCCAGCCGCTGCTGGACGACCCGACGGTGGAGGAGGTGTGGATCAACAGTCCCGACCGGGTGTTCGTGGCGCGCAACGGCCGCCACGAGCTGACCAACGTGGTGCTCACCGAGGCGCAGGTGACCGAGCTGGTGGAGCGGATGCTGAAGTCGACCGGGCGCCGCATCGACCTGAGCCGCCCTTTCGTCGACGCCATGCTTCCGGCGGGCCACCGGCTCCACGTGGTGCTGCAGGGGATCTCCCGCGGCTTCTCCGCCGTCAACATCCGCAAGTTCGTGGTGCGGGCGTCCCGGCTCGACGAGCTCGTCGAGCTCGGCACCCTCACCGCGCCGGCCGCGCGGTTCCTCGACGCGTCGGTGAGGGCCGGCCTCAACATCCTTGTCGCCGGAGGGACCCAGGCGGGCAAGACCACGATGCTCAACTGCCTCGCCGCCGCGATCCCCGGTAGCGAACGGGTGGTGTCGGCGGAGGAGGTCTTCGAGATCCGGTTCCCCCATCCCGACTGGGTCGCGATGCAGACTCGACAGGAGGGCTTGGAGGGCACCGGCGAGGTGCGGCTGCGCGACCTCGTGAAGGAGGCGCTGCGGATGCGGCCCAGCCGGGTGATCGTGGGCGAGGTGCGCGCCGAGGAGTGCCTCGACCTCCTGCTCGCGCTCAACTCCGGGCTCCCCGGCATGTGCACCCTGCACGCCAACAGCGCCCGGGAGGCGCTGACCAAGACCTGCACCCTCCCGCTGCTGGCAGGCGAGAACATCAGCGCCAGTTTCGTCGTGCCGACGGTGGCGGCGTCGGTGGACCTCGTGGTGCATCTAGCGCTCGACCCGCGCGGCCACCGCCGCGTCACCGAGATCGTCGCGGTGCCCGGACGGATCGAGGGGGAGGTCATCGAGACGGCCCCGGTCTTCGAGTGGCGGGACGGCCGGCTGCGGCGTGGCATCGGGCTGCCGCCGCGGCTCGAGCACTACGAGCGGATCGGGGTCGACGTGGTGGGCTTGCTCGGCGAGGCGGGGTGAGGCGCAGGTGGGCGCACTCGTCGGACTCGGCTTCGGTCTCGGCTGCCTGCTGATCTGGGTGGCCCTCGGCTGGCCGCGGGACGCGCGCACGCCCCGGCCGGGCCGCAGCGGAAGCCTCGCCCGGCTCCTCAGGGAGGCGGGACTGGGCGGGGTCTCGCCGCTGTCGCTCCTCGCCCTGTGCGCCGGCTCCGGTCTCGCGGCCGCGGTGCTCGCGCTCGGCATCACCCGGGTCGCACCGATCGCGGTGGTGCTCGGTCTCCTCGGCGGCTACCTCCCGGTCGCGACCGTCGCCGGCCGCGCCCGCCGCCGGCGCCGGGAGCTGGCCGAGGTCTGGCCGGAGGCGGTGGACGACCTGGCCTCCGCCGTACGCGCCGGCATGTCGCTGCCCGACGCCGTCGCCGCACTCGCCGTCCGCGGGCCGGAACCGCTGCGGCCGGCGTTCGACGCGTTCGCGCTCGACTACCAGGTCTCGGGCCGGTTCGGCGACTGCCTCGACCGGTTGAAGGAACGGCTGGCCGACCCGGTGGGCGACCGTGTCGTGGAGGGGCTGCGGATCGCTCGCGAGGTGGGCGGCGGCGAGCTGGGCCGGTTGCTGCGCAACCTCTCCGGCTACCTGCGCGACGAGCTGCGCACGCGGGCCGAGCTCGAGGCCCGCCAGTCCTGGGCGGTCAACGGTGCGCGCGTCGCCGTGGCCGCTCCCTGGGTCGTGCTGCTGGCGATGTCGACCCAGCCCACCGTCATCGAGCGCTACGAGTCCGCGGGAGGCGCGGTGGTGCTGGCCGTGGGTGCGGGCGCGTGCGTCGCCGCCTACCGGCTGATGATGCGGCTCGGGCGACTGCCCACCGAGCGGCGGATCCTGCGATGAGCCTGACATTGTGGGGCGGCCTGCTCGGCGCCCTCGCGGCGGCCGGGATGGCTCTCTTCGTCGCGCGCGTCCTCGCGATGCGCCGGCCGCCCCTCGAGCTGCGGGTGCTGCCCTACGTCCGCGACCTGACCGCCGACCACCGGTCGACGGCACCGGCCGAGCCGCGCAACGTGGTCACGGCGGTCTTCGGGCCCGTGCTGCGGCGTGCCGCGGAGCTGGTCGAGCAGGCCGTCGGCGGGACCACGTCCGTACGCCGCCGCCTCGCCCGCGCCGGCCTCGACCTCGAGGTCCACGAGTTCCGCGTCCAGCAGGTCCTGTGGGGGCTGGCCGGCTTCGGCGCCGCGGCGGCGTACGGCGTGCTGCGCACCTGGACCCGCCCCGGCAACCCGCTGCCGCTGCTCGCGCTCTGCGCAGGCGCCTTCGTGCTCGGCGTCCTGCTCCGTGACAACCGGCTCAGCGCGCAGGTCAAGCAGCGGGAGGCGGCGATCGTCGCGGAGTTCCCGACCGTCGCCGAGTTGCTCGCGCTCGCGGTCGCCGCGGGCGAGGGGCCGGTGGCGGCGCTCGACCGGGTCGTCCGGCGCAGCGGCGGCGAGCTCTCCCGCGACCTCGCCGACGTGCTCGCCGGCATCCGCACCGGTGAGCCGGTCGCCGACGCCTTCGACCGGCTCGCGGCCACCACCGGCGTGCCGGTGGTCGCCCGCTTCGCCCACGGGGTCGCCGTCGCCGTCGAGCGTGGCACCCCGCTCGCCGACGTCCTCCACGCCCAAGCCGCCGACGTACGAGAAGCCGGACGCCGCGACCTCATCGAGCGGGCCTCCCGCAAGGAGATCGCGATGATGGTGCCGGTCGTGTTCCTGGTGCTGCCCGTCACCGTGCTCTTCACCTTCTGCCCAAAAAAGGTACATAGAAAAGTTCGGCTCAATGCGCTCTGGTTGCGAATGTCCGTCGTCCCGCGCTTGCGGTCCCATAGCATCGCGGCGTGACAGGGGGAGCGCCAATGCCGGATCGGTCAACGCAGGCGTTCCGCGCGTGGTTCAAGGCTGAATGGCATCAGCCGCTCCTCGCTGCCGCTGCGGCCCTCGGGCTCATCTCCAGTGCGATGAGCGGCTGGTGGATGGCGGGCTTCATCGCGGCCAGCGTGGTGGCGACGTTCGTTGGCTCGGCGCGGACCTTCAAGCGCCACTCAGACGTTCTGGCGCTACAAAGGAGCCTCGGGGAGTCCGATCGGGAGAAGAGCGCCCTGGGCGATCGCCTGTTCGAGGTCGAGAAAGACCTCGCCAATGTCCAGACCATGACGAGCGATCTGCTGTGGTCTCTGCTCACCATCGTGCGCGATGAGTTGGAGATGGGTCACGATGAACGGATCAGCGTCTACGTCCACGACGAGTCCCTACGAGCGTTCCAGATGTTGGCTCGAAGCTCCCTCAACCCGGTCTATGGCCGCGCCGGCAGAACCGTCTACGCCGATCATGTCGGTGTCATAGGCGATGCTTGGAGCAGAGGGGAGGTGGTCGAGTGTGATCTACCGAGTTGGGATGGTGATGGCCGCGCTTACATTGCCGCCAACCTGGAGCGGTTCGGCTTGCCCGAAGACGAGTGCAGGTCGCTCAACATGAAGGCCCGATCGTTGATCGGCATTCGCTACCCGGCGGATGGTGGGGGGAGTCGCCCGCTGGGCGTTGTGGTGCTGGAGAGCATGGACCCTGAATGGGCTAGCGACTCGCGCATCGAGCAACTCAAGTCGGCGCGGAGTTGGACGACGCTCCGGGACTACCTGCACGGCCAGCGAAACGACCTTCCGCTCATGTCTGGAGCGAAGGGGAAGGGGTTCTGATGGCGACTCTCCACGATCTGATGCTCTACTTCTGCAAGCACTACCCGCACAAGGAAGAGCTCTCGAAGGCTCGGCTCACCAAGATGGTGTATCTCGCGGACTGGCGTGCGGCGATCACTTCTCGCCGCCAGTTGAGTCACCTGACGTGGACCTTCAACCACTACGGTCCGTACCTCGATGACGTGGTTCAGGAGGCACAGAAGTCGGACGACTTCACCGTCCGTACGACGACGAACCTGTACGGGAGTCTGAAGGAAGTCATAGAAGCGAGTCCGAACGCGCCTGAGCCAGCGCTGTCGAGCGAAGAACGGGCCACCTTGGATCACGTGATCGCTGAGACGAGCCGCCTCTACTTCAACGACTTCATCAAACTCGTGTACTCGACGTACCCCATCGTTACGCAGCCCCGGTATCAGGATCTCGACTTGGTGAAGCTGGCTGAAGAGTATGAGCGGCTTCAGGAGAAGTTGAGCGAGGAAGCGTCCGCCCACTGACGGCTTGACCTAGATCCGTCGGACTCTCAGACGGTCGCGCTGGTCCCGCAGGCTGGGCAGTTTTCGGCTTCGTAGGCGGGATGCTTGGCGCACGGATTGTCCAGGGTCACGACCGGCTTCACGTCGGCTCCAGGGTGCTTGTCGATCAGCGCCCTGACCTCCTCGGCGTGCTCGGAGATGGGAGCCGGGAAGATGCCCAGCAAGTTGCCGTCTCGGCTCCGAACCTCGAAGCGTGAGTGCATCGTCAGTCCTTGGGAAGCTTGATCGAGCCGTCCACGTAGCCACGGAGAAGCGACACGATCACAGTGTTGCGGTTACTGCCGGCCGCGTCAGCCTTCGCCTTCACGGCGTCCCAGAGGTCTTCCTCGATCCGCACCCCGCGCACCGGGTTCTTGCCTCGGTCTCGGTTCGCTCCAGCGACTCCCGTCCGGGGATCGCTCCGCTTCGCCGTCGTCATGGTGGTCAGTCTCTCGTGTCGGGTCGCCGCTTCGTAGGATCGGGCCTTGGGGAGCACTTGGCATCTATCCCATGTCGAGTGCTCCCCGTCCACGTCAGAGCGAACGGAACACGTAGACCCCGCCACCCGGTGCCGGCTCGGTCGTGTGGTCGAACGTCAGGTCTCGGGCGTAGGCGTCCATGTCGAAGTACGGGCGAGCCCACTCGGGAAGATCGGCAGTCATGCCGGTCTCGTCCATCAGGCACTCGGCGTACTCACGGAACGAGGGCCACTCGCCCGCATACCGCTCCTCGAAGTCGGGCAGGCTCGGCAGGTCTCCGGTGCCTTCCGCGATGTAGTCACCAGACCGGACCCACGCAAGGAGCGCGTCACGCTGCCAGTCGGCAACGTCGCCCAGGAGCCGCCCCCACTCGGCAGCCTCGGCAGGGGAGCACTCACCAGAGATGGGCAGGCCCTCGTGGTCCATCACCCACATCTCTTCGCAGGAGACTCGTGCCACCGCGCCCGCGTCGATGTGCAGAGCGTCGATGCACACGGCGTCAGCCTCGCCGGCGTCGTACCACTCGCCCACGAGTGCGCCGCCGTTGTAGCAGTGCAGGCAGCCGATCCAGACTCGGGCGTCAACGGTGATGGTGGTCATGATGTGCTTCCTCTCCGGTAGTGGCTTGGCTCGTCAGGTCGTGGGCAGCCATTCCGCGACGACCGAGCATCTATCCCGCGCTCGGTTTCGCCTTGCTCAGTAGGGAGCGATCTGCTCGCAGTAGTCCGTGACGGTTGAGCAGTCGAAGCACCACCAGTCAGAGCGCTCGGCGTCGTAGGCGTGGGTGTGCTTCCGCTCCAGCACGTCGGCCCACAGTCGGTAGGCGTACGGCGCTTGCGGCTCGCGGCACCCGTCGCAGGTGAAGCCGTGGCACGGCTGGTCGCTCTCGTCGGTCGCCACCGTGTGAGCGGGCACGTGGGCGCTCTGGTGCGTGTGGCAGTAGTAGTCGCGGCATCCGCTCTCGTCGCCGTTGGCCATCAGGAGAGCGCAGCACTCGCAGAGAGCGATGGTGTCGGTCTGGATCATCGGCATGGTGTGGTCCTCTCGGGTCGTACTTCGGGGTGTTGCAACACCAACGATGCATGACGGGGCGTGGTGTTGCAACACCAGCAGCGAACTTCTCACACCTTGAGACAGAGACGCTCAGTCGGCAGCCTGGGCGAGCCGCGCCGGGCGCTTATCCACACTCGGCGGATCGGCAGTAGGCACGCGCCGCGATGGTGGCTAGCGTCGGTGGCATGACTGGCCGCGACACTGTGAGTGCTGAGCATCTGGCAGCCGATGCCGTGTTCGGTCCGTGCTTGCTGCCCGAGTGCCCGAACTACTCCGGTCGGCTGGCGCTCGTGGCCGATCCTGACGACGACCCCGCGACGGGTGGGGGTATGCCCCCGAGCTCGTGAGCGCCCGGACCGCTACGTCATAGCACCAGCTCCAGCGCGCACGATGCAGGGTCGATGTGAGGACAACCCGCGCAGGGCTGAAACCGCGCGGGAAGCCCCTTCGGGACACACATCGACCCCCAGAAAGTTCGGCGCGCAGGTTGAGGGTCGATGAGAGGACGGCTCAGGAAGCCCCTCGATCGCCGTAGGGGTCGTAGGCGAGCGCGAGGGCCACGTGTGGGCCTGAGAGAGCCGTTCCGGGTGCCTTCGAGTCCCACTGCCGGTGGTGCCGCTTGCAGAGCGACCAGTAGTCGTCCAGGGAGTCGGAGTAGACCTGCCCCTCGTCCTTCCCGGAGTCCTGCACGAGCGGGTCGTAGCTGGAGTGGCGGTAAGCCCACTGGTTGTACTCGGTGATCGCGCCGCAGACCGCGCACGGGTGCTCGCTGGCGCTGCCACGAGCCTTCGTGACCCGCTTGTGCGCTCCCCGGATGCTCGGCTTCTCGACCATGCGCTTGTCGCGGTGACTGCTCCCGCCGCAGGTGGTCGTTCGGTCGTGCTTCTGCTTGCCGGGGTATCCGACGAAGACGTACCGCAGACGGATGCGCTTCTCGTTGCCGCACGAGCACGAGAAGAAGCCGTAGTCGGTGTCCTCTTCGTCGTAGGACAGTAAGGTGAGCTCGGTGCCCTCGACAGGCCCAGGTTGGTACTTCCGCTCGCGCTTGCGCGGCTTGTAGGTCGCCTTGTGGCGCTCGCGGGACCGCTGGCGATGCCGCTCGGCCTTGCAGTCCTGGCAGACGCTCGGCAGCGGACCGGAGCCCGTCGCGGGGATCTTCTTCTGGCAGCCCTCGCAGGTGCCCTGTCGCTCCTTCGACTTCGGCGTCTTCGCTCGCTTCCGACAGGCAGCGGAGCAGAACATCTGGCGGTTGCTCTTGACCTCGAACGTGTCTCCGCAGCCGAGGCACATGTCGGTGCCATAGGCGTTGTTGGTCATGGTGACCTCCTTCGTTGGTGGGTTGTTCGCGGACCACTCCGGCACCGGCACGGGAGAGGCAGCGGAGGATGAAGAGGAAGAGGGCAATCCCTCAGCGCTCACGAGCGATCACGCCCCTTCGCGAAGACCGCCTCAACCTCGGGACTCCACTTCCTCTCCGGTGGATCGGTTGTAGAGATAGGTGAGATAGGACAGGTGGAAGGGGATACGTGACCGGCCCCCTTGGTGGGCCGATGGTCGTCTCTGTGGGCCGATGGTTCGGCGTCGTGGGCCGGTGCTTCGACCTCGTGACCACCGGCCCCGTTGGTGGGCCGATGGTTCGCAGAGGCAGGGATGCGGAGCGCGTAGACGGTCGCGTGACCTCTGCGCCCGTTCGCCTTCTCCGTGACGACGGCCCAGCCAGTCGAGAGCGCGACCTTCAAGCATCGCCGGACGTGCTTGTCCGACATGCCGGTCAGCTTCGACAGGTTCTCGACGCCGGGGTGAGCGTTCTCGCCGCTGCCTCGGTCAGCGAAGGTCGAGAGCCACCCGAGCACGTTCCGCACGTCGTGACCGGTGATCTGACGAACTCGCTGGCCCTCCTGCAAGGGCATGGCGTCGGGGAACGCCGTCTCCATGAGCGCGTCGCGCCACTCGGTCACGTTCACCAGTCGTGCCGCCTTCGTGCATAGCCGTTCTTCGCCGCTGTCTCGGCCTCCCTCGCTCTGTCCGCCTCGATGCCGGCCTGCAAACCGAAGACGTAGACCCACAGGGAGTCCAGGTCTGCCCGTAGCTGCTCCACTTCGGCTCGCAGGGCCTCGTTCTGCCGCCGCTGTCTGCTCACCCGTCCGTTGGTCACTCGCTCGTCCTCCTTCGTCGTCGTGAGCGCTCGGCCTTCGTGGCGAGCCGTTCGGGTCGGCAGTCCCACCGGCTTTTGCAGTCGGCGCAGCGCCGGGGGAGCGGACCGGACTTGCCAGCCACTCCCTCGATGCCGCAGTCGATGCAGGTGTAGGCGCGTGGTCCCGGCTTCCGGTGCGGGTGCTCGGGTCTGCACTTCGGGGTGCAGTACGTGTGAACTCCGCTCCGCATGGGGAACTCCCGCTGGCACGCGGGACAGCGAGCCAGACCGACGTACTTCCGGGTCTGCTTCATCACTCCTCGGCCACCTTGACCCCAGGTTCGTAGTTCTCGACCTCCTCGGCCTCGTACTCGGCCGCTCGCTCGGTGGCGAGCCGCTTGAACTCCCGAGCCATGTGCTCGGCGTCGTCGTGGAACGGGTTGGTGGTCTTCATGCGTGTCTCCTTCTGTTGACGGAAGAGGGCCTTGCAGCCGTGCGGACAGGGGAAGGTGTCTCCCCTCGCCGCAAGGCCCTCAGAACTGGTTTCGCGGCCTGTCGCGGGCCGCTCGCTCGTCAGTCGAGCGGTCGGTAACCGAGCAACTTGCCGTACTCGTCGCGGGCGAGCTCGACCTCGCCCTCGCGCTCCATACGCTCGAACCTCGCCCTGGTGGACGGGTCGAGAGCGCCCGAGCGTGATGCACCGGGGATGCGCTTGTAGCCCTCGGGCACCCGGAACTTGTTGCCGGTGAGCAGAGCGGCGTCGAAGCCGCCCTTGGCCTTGATCTCGGCGTAGTCCATGTCCGCCTGCTTGCGGGACAGCACGCCGTGGTTCTTGATCGTCTCGGCGTCGGACTGGAACGGGTCGATGTACCCCATGTCAGACCTCCACCGGCTCGTAGAGGTAGTCGAGCTCGATCGTGACGCCGAACCTGCCGTCGTACTGCCTGCCGGCGATGTACGCCTCATCCGGCGACAGCCACACTCCGGCCTCCACGACCTCGGCCACGGTGATCTTGTCGATGACGCCAGCGGCAGTGTGAACGCCAGTGTCGAAGTGACTGAGTGCCCGGTTGATGAAGTCCTGCATCTGGTAGAGCGGCGGGTGGATGTCCTCCACTCCGAACGTGGCGACAACCTTGCCCTTCGCCCTGCCCGCCTCGATCACTTCGAGGGACGCCTCGTTGGTGTGCCAGCGAGCGTTCCAGTTCGCCCACGACGACGTGCCGGTGCGCCCCTCGCGGTTGCCGCCACGCTTCAACTCCGCGTCGAACACACGCCCCAGCGTGTCCGCGAAGTGAGCGACAGCGGCCTCGGACGGTCGCGCAAGTCGCGTCAACGGCCAGAGGGCGTTCTCGTAGTCGATCACGTCTCCGTAGACGTTGACCTCGCCAGTCTCGCGGAGTGCGTCCTCCAGAAACTCCATGTCGAGCCCCGTCGAGCCGAACTCCTTGAACCGAACGCGACCGCTCGCCCTCACGGTGCCGTAGTCCTTGGTCTCCTCGGTCTGAGACAGGACGATCGCGTCGGTGATGCCCTCAACGTCGAGGGGACGCTTGCGGATGAGCACCGGCACGTCCACCAGACCCTCGATCGCGCCAGCGGCGAGCAGAGCAAGGTGGTTGTCCGCGAGGAACGGCTCCAGGGCACGCTCAGCCTTGCGGAGCGCCGCCTCGGCGGGCTTCTGCTTGCCCTTGGTGCTCCTGACCGCCATGTCGGCCTCCATCGCCTCCAGCGGCGTCACGGAGTCGTCGCCGGAGTCGATCCGCTTGTCCAGAGCGGCCTTGGTCGCCTCGGCCTTGGCGAGCGTGCTCGCGAGAGCCTGCGCGGCCTGTCGAGCCTCGTTGAGCTCGAGCTCCAGGTCCGCCTTGATCTGCTCGTCGGCTTCGATGCCAGCGGAGACGAGAGTCTTGGCGACCTCGGACCTCTCGGCCTTCAAGCCGGTGATCTGCTCGGTGATCGAGCCGAACCGCTCGATCAGGTTCTCTTCGGTGGTCACGGTCATGCTGTTGTTCTCCTTGGTGGGTTTGTTGGTGTGAGTCGTCACTGCCGCTTCGCCACGTCGCGCTTGGTCGCCCGGTCGGACCGCTGACGGCGCGAAGCGAAGAAGGGCAGCGGTTGCAGGTGGAACCGCCCGGACGGGTGATGCCACGGCTCGTGAGGCGCGGCCAGCAGACCCTCGGCGCGGAGGCGACTCTGCTGCTCGGGACCGATGGGCAGACGCACCTTCTGGTGCGGCCAGTCGGCGCTCACGCGGCACCGTCCTCACTGCGCCACGGCTCGGCGGGCATGGTCACCGTGCCGCCGTTCTTGACGGTCGCTCGGACCTGCTTCACGAGCTCGTAGCCCTGCAAGTAGATCGCCCTGCCCGTCCGTGCGTTACGGAGCACGTAGCGCCACCTCTTGCCGGGTCGGATGCGGTCCTCGACGTGCCAGTCGCCTACGACGGCTCCGACGAGCGTCTTCGCCTCGTCGTCGTGGAGCGAGTGCCACTCACTGACGCTCTGGTGGTCGATCTGTTCTTCGTCGTTCTGCTGGCTCAACGGCGCTCGACCCCCGGCAGACAGACGCGGAACGCATCCGCAAGCTCGGCGCTCGACATGATCGTGTCGTCCGAGAGCAACCACTCGTCCCGCTGGCTCTTGGCAGTGCCGCGAAGTCGGAGAGCTTGCTCGTCCGGGTCACCGGCCCCTGCCTCCCTGTCTCGCACCCACATGCGGGTGCCGTACGGAAGTTCGCGGAGAAACTCACCCCCGGCCTCGATGTAGCGCTTGTTCGTCTCTGTCACGTCTCGTGACTCCCTTCTTGTCTTCGTGTTGACCCCGGCTGTCGGCGGGACGAGACAAGTTAGCGACGCGCTCTGTTATGCTGGCAGTTCCGAACGGTTTCGGGTAAGCGTGCGGCTGGGCGAGAGGCGGAAAGGAGCGGGTGAAGATCAGCGACGTGAAGCGAGCGAACGAGCACGTCACGGAGGTTCAAGGCGAGGGGTACGTCGCAACGGTGACCCTCATGGAGTCGGAGCCGGGAGCGGGGGATTGGGTGGTCGTCGGGATCGGCGTCAACGCGACAGACGGGTCCACTCTGAGCGCTGACCGGCTTCGGAACTTCGCATGGGCGAACGTGTTGGAGTCGGCACGGAGGCAGGCGTCCGCCGCCGACGTGCCTCCTAGTCCCTTCGCGCGCCCGAGTGACCCGCCGCCGGCCTTCCGCGCTGACCGGAGAGGTCGCGCCGCTCGCACAGAGCGTGACTACGCGGAGCTTGCTTTCGCCTACCTTGCGCTCCCGTCCGACCTTCGTCGGAAGGCGGCGTCCACCTGGGCAGAGCGGTTCCACAGGAAGCCGGGCCGCTGGCGCGCTGACATTGCCAAGGCGAAGCGATACATCGAAGACGACTGGCTCACAGACGAAGGTATGGACCTTGTGTTCGGTGACAAATGGCGCGATGCCCTCGCCGTTGAGAACGCCGTGGACGATGCCGAAGAGACGCTCAGACTGCTTGGCGAGGAAGGCGCCGGCACTGCCGAACGAGCGAAGCTCGAAGTCACGATTGGGCGCATCGCACGAGAGAACGGGTGGAGCGAGTCCAACGTGCGCGCAGCCTGGCGGCGACAGTTGCAGCGGAACCTGAGTGAGTACTACGCGTCGGGTGGCGAGTAGGCGTCTCTGAGAGCGACTTCGACCGCCCGAACCGCCTCGGGCACGGGTACGTGCTCCCAGAGCCTGACTACGGTCCAGCCGTCTTCGGCGAGGGCGGCGTCCTGCTCGCGATCACGGGCGACGTTGCGGGCCAACTTCGGAGTCCAGTAGTCGGCGTTCGCCTTCGGTCGAGTCCCGTGCTCGGGGCACGAGTGCCAGTAGCAGCCGTCCACGAAGACAGCGATCTTCGCACGTGTGAACACGATGTCCGGTCTTGGCTTCACCTTGCCGAGGTCGAGGCGAAGGTCCTTCCTGAACCGCATGCCAGCTGCATGGAGCGCCGATCGCAGGGCCTTCTCCGGCTTGGTATCGGTGCGCCGGATAGCCGCCATGTTGCGTGAACGGCCAGGTGTGACGGCCGGAGGAGATGGGATCGGCCGGGCAGTCACTCCTCCAGTTTGCCTTGCTCTACCTACGGGACCAGGGCCATGCGCTGGTTGAGGAAGTCGAGGAAGCGGGTAACGAACTCAACTGGATTGGTGGGGATGTAGAGCTCGCGGACCGCCCGGTGAATGTTGGGCGCGCCGGTCGCTACTGCGTAGATCGTCGCGGCCGAGTAGATCCCAATGGCGGCAGTGCCTTCGACGCTCAGCGTATGTACCTCGAAGTCGACCCGAGGCGCGCCAAGGAAGTGCTCCAGGAGTAGTTGCATGATGTTCGACTCGTACAGCGGCTGGTAGAGCCGGTCGCTCCGGAGGCTGCGCTTTGCTGCGATGGCGAGGATCATTTCGCCCGGTTCGATGCGTCCTGCGAGCGCTGAGTAGGCGTGGCTCAGGGTGGCTTGTTGGGTGAGGCCCAGCGAGCCCAGGGGAGTGCGCCACGTTTGATCCGCCTGCGCCTGCTGATCCGGGAGGACGACAACGGCGATGTCCGGGGTGCTTGTCGGGATCGTCAATCCCTGGGCTTCAAGGGGCTGGCGAACGCCGTCGATCGCCTGCCGTGCCTGGGCATTCAGTAGGCGCACCCAGTCGTATCCCCTGGGGAGGTTCAGCACTGCAACTTGTCGAGTGGGCCTCGGCGCCGTGGTCGGACGGCGGTAGCGCGGGTTGCCATTCCACTGACCGCTGACCATGTACTCGTTCCACATCGCGGCGGCGTCCCACAGCATCGCGCTTGTGATCGTCTCGTAGAGGTCGCCGAGCACCTTCGCCTTCGCGTTGCCCTGGACGCTGTAGTCCTGCTGGAAGCGGAGCTGGCCCTCCATGTCTGCGTTCAAGATGCCCTGCATGACGAGGTCGCCCACGGCGGTCGTGTTGTAGACGACGCTGTTCGAGAAGCCAGGGATCCACGAGTCGAAGGTGTAGGCGAGGATGTTCTGCTGCGCGAGCCGGAACTGAGTTGTCCGGTTGCGCACCGGGGCGTTCCTCAAGTCGGTCACGAGCATGTCGCTCAGAGGGAGGGCTTTCGTGGTCACTTGGCTGAACTGGTACGGCACCTACGCCAACTCCTCTGCGCGTTGCATCAGGACGTGCAGAGGGATGCGAAGTGACTCGGCGAGACGCTGGAGCGTTTCGAGGGTCGGGTTCCGAGTCCCACGCTCCAGGCCGCTCACGTAGGCCCGATCCAGGCCGGCGGCCGCTGAGAGCGTCTCCTGAGACATGCCCAGCTTGGTTCGAGCCTCGCGGACAGCGAGTCCCAGACCTTTCGCGAGCTCCTCTGACACGAGCTGAACGTAGGGAGGTGTGGATCATGTGCCAACTGTCTATAGTCCACAATCGCCGGCGCTCGGCGCGCCTGCCGTGAGAACTGTCGGCGGTCGAACATAGTTTCCCCTGGGCGAAAGGAGCCGGAGTGGGATATCGAGCAGTCTCGTTGTTCTCGGGATGTGGTGGTTTTTGCGAGGGCGTTCGGCTCGCAGGGTTCGACGTGATGGCCGCGGTGGAAGTGGATCGCTTCGCGTCGCAGACGTACCGACACAACTTCCCCGAAGTACCGCTCATGGAGGGAGACATCCACGACTTCCTGAATGAGGACTCCGGGACGTGGAGACAGGAGCGCTCCCGCTTCGAGCACGTCTACGACGAAGAGATTGACCTCGTGTTCGGGGGACCGCCCTGTCAGGGCTTCAGCCAGATCGGCACCCGCATCCTCGATGACCCCCGCAACGAGCTGTATTGGCAGTTCGTTCGTGTCTTGACGACGCTCCGGCCTCGGGTCTTCCTGATGGAGAACGTGCCGAACATGCTGCTGATGGCGAAGGGTCGGTTCAAGCGTGAAGTCCTGGAGGCATTCGCAGCAAACGGCTACGCCAACTGTGGCGTGGCGGTGGTCGCCGCGACGAGTGTCGGGGTCCCGCAGCTACGGAAGCGTGCGATCTTCTTCGGGGTACGCGATGACGTTGATCTCGGCATGTCTGCTGAGGACTTCTTCAGCGCCGGACTCGACCAAGAGAAGCAGCCGGAACAGTGGGTGCGCCACGCCATCCCGGACACCCCCGAGGCGACGGCTATCCACTACGAGCCGCTGACGTATCCGCGCAGCCCTCGGCTCGGCAACGACATCCTTGATGAGCTTCGGCTCGACCGGGACGGCCGTTGGTACTCAGCCGCGTACAAGCTGAAGCAGGCGGGCGGTGTCAAGAAGCTCCATAACCACCACACGAAGGAGATCGGCGAGCGGCGCAAGCACCTCATCTCCCTCCTGAAGCCAGGGCTGAAGGGCGACTCGCTGCCCCCGGAGATTTGGAACGGCGCGCGACCTGAGAAGTGGCGCCGACTGCATCCGGACAAGCCGGCGTACACGATCCTCGCGCAGATGCACCGTGACATGTCGGAGTGGGTTCACCCGCGCTTCCAGCGGTGGATCACGGTTCGCGAGGCGGCTCGTCTTCAGTCGTTCCACGACGGGTTCGTGTTCCAGTCGAGCGAGTGGCAGATGCTGAAGCAGATCGGGAATGCGGTTCCGCCACTGCTTGGTCGAGCCGTCGCATCAGTAGCCGAGTCGGCGCTCCTTGAGATTGACGGACGGCCTCGCGGCGCGCGCTGATGTCTGGGCGCAGTCGGCTGCCTGAGGGAACCTCAGACAGCCACCCTGCGATCGGTCGCCGCGTCCTTGCGAGTCCAGCCCGTAGCGCCTCTCGTCTCGCCTCGGACGTAACGCACGAGTGGGGAGAGCTTCCCCGGCAACCCGCTGGGGGAGCGGTCGGTGTGACCGTTCGCCACGAGCCACCGAGCGGCGCTGGCAAGGCTCGTGACGCCCTCGGGCTGCACGCGGACGAGAAGGTCAGCCAGCGCCTCGTAGGTGGCCGCTGATGGGTCGGGAGCCTGTCCCTTGCGCTCGTCCAGGGCTGCCCACGTCCGTCCGCGAAGATCGGTGACATAGACCGTCACCTGGTGCTTCATGGGCACGTTCCGCTTCTTGTTCTTCGGCCAGAGCTTGACCTCGGTCAGGTCTTCGAGCACGCGACGCTGGCCCCACAGGTCGAGCGCAAGGAAGTTGCGGGCTTCCTCCCACCGGAGGTTGGTGTCCTCGGGCTCCTGCGCAGCGTCCTCGATCCGTGCCTCGACCGCTGCCAGTTGCTCTTGCAGAGACTCCGAGCCGGCCTCGAACATGTCGTCGTTGACCCGTCCCTCGGTCCAGGAGACGGTCAGCTTCTTCAACCGCTCGTTGATCCGCTCGCGCTCGGCCCACAGGTCCGCAGGCACGGCCTTGTCCCTCGGCTTCGTCAGGGTGCCCGGAGTCGTCATGCCGACCGCGAGTGCGAAGGAGTTCCGCACGAGCTCGTCGGCTTCGGAGCGAAGGGTCGTGATGTGGTCGCCGCCAGGGTTGGAGCACTTGTAGACCTTCCGGCCACCATTCGTGCCGGCCTCGACGGGATGCCCGCACTCGCCGCACTTGGCGATACCCGAGAGCAGGTTCCTCGGCTTGTTGCCGAGTGTCTTGTCGCCACGGGAGCGAGCCGGGTCGGTCAGGGTCGCCACGAGCAGGACGTGGGTCTCTTCGCTGATGATCGGCTCCCACTGGCCCTTGCCGACGACCTCGCCGTCGTAGGTGGAGAGCGCGGCGTTCCTCGGGTTGAGCAGGATGCTCCGCACGCTGTTGTGCGTCCAGCCGTCCATGTTCTTCCGGCTCCGAGCCGTGGGGACCTCCAACTCCTTCCAGCGCCGCACGATCGCTCGCAGGGGAGCGCCGTTGAGTACGTCTTCGGCTGCCTCCCGGATCAGGGCGGCCTCGTGCTCCACGACCTCACCGTCGAGCGTGTAGCCGAAGGGTCGGAAGCCGGTGCTTCGGAAGATGCCGGCCTGCGCGCGTTGCAGGTTGGCCCGCTTCTGGCGAGCGCCCTTCCGCTCAACCTCGGCACGAGCGACAGCGGCGAGGATGCGAGCGACCATGCGGCCCACGTCGGTCGTCAGGTCAATGTCTCCGGTCACCGTGGAGATACCGACGTTGTGCTCTTCCGCGAGCAGGATCAACGTCTCCAGGTCGAGCATCGAGCGCGTCATCCGGTCCATGTGCCACGCGACGACGACCTCGACCTGGCCCGAGCGGATCATGTCGAGCACGCGCTCCCACGCGGGACGCTCCTTACCGGAGTAGGCAGACTTCGATATGTCGTGCTCCACCGCGATGACCTCCCACCCGCGAAGGTCAGCCAACTTGCGGCAGTCTTCCTCCTGCCGCTCGTTGGCTACTCCCTCTCCGGTGTCGTCACGGGAGATGCGGGTGTAGATCACCGCACGCTTCGCGGTCGCGGTCTTCCGAGCCATGTTCCTCACACTACCTGTATTAGTCAGAGGACATTCGCCTTCTGGCCCGGCTTCCTCGGCCTCTCGCTCGCCTACTGACCCACCACGCCATCTCGGGAAGGAACCACCGTGCAGCTGATCCATCTCCACCAGCACCTCCACCAGCCCCTCCACCCGGCCACCCGCCTGGTCCGCCGACGACTGCGCCAGCGCGGCGAGCGGGGCGACATCCCCGGCTGGGTCCTCGTCACGGTCATGACGATCACCATCGGCATGGCGCTGTGGGGGATCGCGCAGCCCCAGCTCGCCGCGATGCTGCGCAACGCCCTCGCCTCGGTGGGATGAGCCGCCGCCGGACAGAGCGCGGGTCGGCCCTCGTCGACTTCACCCTGGTCCTCGTCCTGGTGCTGCCCATCGTCCTGGGGCTGGTGCAGGTCGCCCTCGTCCTCCACGTCCGTACGACGCTCGCGGCCGCCGCGTCCGAGGGCGCCCGGCTCGCGGCGACCGCCGGCCAGGGCCCCGGCGACGGGGTCGCCCGGACCCGCGCGCAGATCGACCAGGCGATCGCCGGCCGCTTCGCACGCGACGTCGACGTCCGCACGGTGCTCGTCGACGGCGCGCCGGGCGTGGAGATCACCGTCCACGCCGAGGTGCCCGCGCTCGGGCTCGGCGGCCCGGCCGTGCGGCTCTCCGTCTCCGGCCGGGCCGTCGAGGAGGCGCCGCGGTGACCCCGCCAGCCGAGCCCCGCCACCCCGAGCCGAGCCACCCCGAGCCCGGCCACTCCGACCGGCGCCGCACCGAGCGGGGGAGCGGGCTGGTGGAGATGGTCTGGCTCAGCCTGCTCCTGCTGCTGCCGCTGCTGTGGATCGTGCTGTCGGTCTTCGAGGTCCAGCGCGGCTCGTTCGGGGTCAGCGGTGCCGCCCGGGCCGCGGCACGTGCCTACGCGCTGGCGCCCAACGACGTGGCCGGCGAGCAGCGAGCCGAGGCGGTCGCCCGGCAGGCCCTCGCCGACCAGGGCCTCACGGCGGCGCCGCTGCGGGTCACCGTGACCTGCACGCCCTATCCCGCCGACTGCCACAGCGGCACGTCCGTGATCACCGTCCGAGTGCACAGCGCCGTACGCCTGCCGCTGCTCCCGGACGTGCTCGGCGGGGGAGCGCCGACCTTCCGGCTCAGCGCCGAGCACACCGTGCCGATCGGGCGCTACCGGGAGATCCGAGGTCCGGCGCGGTGAGCGCGCGACCGGGTGTCGCGACGAGCGAGCGGGGGCAGGCGACGCCGTTGATCGTCGGCTTCGCCGCGGTGCTCCTGCTGCTCGTCGCCGTGGTCGTCGACGCCAGCGTCGCCTACCTCGAGCGCCAGCGGCTCGACGCGCTCGCCGACGGCGCCGCCCTCCACGGCGCCGACCTCGGCGCCCAGGGCGAGCAGGCCTACACCGGCGGGCTGGCCGCCGGCGACCTGCCCATCTCGCCGCGGGAGGCCGAGCGCGCGGTGCGGGGCTACCTGCGCATGGTCGGGGCGCACGCCGACCACCCCGGGCTGCGTGCGGTGGTCCGGGTCCGCGGCGACCGGGTCGTCGTCGAGCTCAGCGCCCCGGTCGACCTGCCGCTGACGGTCCCGGGCGCACCGGCCCGGCCGAGGGTCCGGTCGGTCGGCTCGGCGGTCGTCGACCCGCAGGAGTGAGCCCCGCGACGCAGGCCGCGCACTCGCCCCAGAAGACGACCTCGGCCTCTGCGACGGCGAAGCCGTGCGGGTCGCTGGGGTGCAGGCACGGCGCCGAGGCGGGGGCGCAGTCGACGTCGACGACCCGCCCGCAGGACCGACACACCAGGTGGTGGTGGTTGTCGCCCACCCGCGTCTCGAACAGCGCCGCCGAGCCCGGCAGCTCCACGCGTCGTACGACGCCGGCGGCGGTCAGCGCCTCCAGGCAGTCGTAGACGGCCTGGGTCGAGACCTTCCCGAGGATCTCGCGCACCCGCATCGCGAGCTCGGCGACCCGGAGGTGCGCGCCCTCGGCGCCGGCCCGGTCGAGCACGGCGAGCACCGCGAGCCGCGGTTGGGTGACCCGCAGCCCGGCTGCCCTGAGCCGTTGCTCCGTGTCCGGCATGGGGGCTCGGTACCCCCGCGATCTGGACTGATTCGGGGACACGCCCGGCCCGGCGCCAAAAGTCGCCGTCGCGGCGCCACTTCCGGTCTGCCGCGGGGTCCGGCGGGTAATGCGTGGGTCTCCCGACGTGGAAGGAAGATCGATGACGACATACGACTACAGGCCGGACCCGCCGACGGGTCACGAGGACCCGAAGGCCCAGGCACAGCGCGCCGCAGGGGTGGCCCGCGACGAGGGCAAGCACGTCGGCGAGGTCGCCCGCGACGAGGCGCAGAACGTCGCCGCGGAGGCCCAGCAGCAGGCGAAGAACCTCGTCGACGACGCTCGCAGCCAGATCCAGGAGCAGTCCAAGAGCCAGCTCGAGAGCCTGGTCAGCATGCTCCAGGGCTTCGGCGACGACCTCGAGAAGATGGCCCGCGGCGAGGGCCCGGGCTCGGGCATCGCCAAGGACGTGGTGACCCAGGTCAGCGACCGCGCCAAGACGTTCAGCTCGCAGATCCAGGGCCGCGAGCCCGGGGAGCTGCTCGACCAGGCCCGCGACTTCGCGCGCCGCCGGCCGGGGACGTTCCTGCTCGGTGCGCTCGCCGCCGGCGTGGTGGCGGGTCGGCTGACCCGCGGCGCCAAGGAGGCGCACGACTCCTCCTCCGGCACCGGCGCGACCGGCACCGGCGCCACGGGGCAGCCGGGCGGCTACACCTCCGCCCAGGTCGGCACCCCGCCGACCACGAGCACGCTGCCCAGCGCCGGCCCGGGCCTCACCGGCCCGACGCAGGCCGGCGGCACCGCCGCCGCCGACCCGCTGGCCGGGACGAGCACCCCGCCGGCCGACCCGGTCTATCCCGAGGGCAGCACGCCTCGTACGACGCCGGGGAGCACGCCGTGACCAACCAGCAGCACGAGACGACCCACCCGACCCGGGCGGACGTCCAGCACGAGACCCACTTCGAGTCGGGCCCGGCGGGCACCGACGCCAGTGCCGACGGTCGCTCGCTCGGCGACCTCGTCGGCGACATCGCCAACGACCTGACCACGCTGGTCAAGCAGGAGGTCGAGCTGGCGAAGACCGAGGCGAAGGCGGAGGCGGCGAAGGCCGGCAAGGGCGTCGGCCTCTTCGGCGGCGCCGGAGTGGCGGGCCACCTGGCCCTGCTCTTCCTGTCGCTGGCGCTGATGTTCCTGCTCGACAGCTGGATGCACACCGCGCTCGCCGGGCTGATCGTCGCGGTCCTGTGGGCCGTCGCCGCCGGCGTGATGGCGATGACCGGCCGCAAGGAATTCAAGGCGATGAACCCCCAGCTCGAGACCACGCAGAAGACGCTCAAGGAGGATGCGGAATGGGCCAGGCAACTGAAGAACGGATGACGTCCGAGATCGCCGGCACCCGGGAGAGCCTCTCCCGCGATGTCGACGCGCTCTACGACAAGGTCAGCCCCGCGCGGGTGATGGAGCGGCGCAAGACGGCGATGCGCAGCCGCATGTCGTCGTTCAAGGACTCCGTGATGGGCTCCGCCCACAGCGCCGGTCAGAGCGCCTCCGGCTCGATGCAGGGCGCCGCCGACTCCGCGCAGGGCGCGGCCGACGCGGTCACCGGCACGGCCCAGCAGGCCATGGGCACGGTGAAGAGCCAGGCGCAGGGCTCGCCGCTCGCGGCCGGCCTGGTCGCCTTCGGTGCCGGCATGGTCATCTCCGCGCTGATCCCCGCGAGCGAGCGGGAGGCGCAGGCCGCGCAGCGGATCACCGAGGCGGCCAAGGACTCGCCGCTGATGGACGAGGCGAAGTCGATGGGCCAGGAGGTCGGCCAGAACCTCAAGGAGTCGGCCACACAGGCCGCCCAGGAGGTCAAGGGCACCGCCCAGGACTCGGCCCAGAACGTCAAGGACGAGGGTCAGTCCGCCGCCCAGAGCGTCAAGCAGGAGGCGCCGGGCACCTGAGGACCACCTCGGGAAACAGGACGCCGCCCACCGGTTCTCCGGTGGGCGGCGTTCCCTTGTGTCCGCTGCGGCCCGATCGCCGCGGGGGTCAGGGGTTCTTCGGGCGGGGCGGGTTGTCGTGGGGGAGGGTGTCGGCCTTGACCGCGCCCCGGTCGCCGAGCGGCTCCTCCGGCCCGACGGTGCTGTCCTCGGCGGTCTGCTGCTCGGCCTCCGCGTTGATCTCCGCGCCCAGCAGCACGACGTACATCGTCAGCCACAGCCACAGCAGCAGCACGACCACGCCGGCGAGCGCGCCGTAGGTCTCGTTGTAGGAGCCGAAGTTGTCGACGTAGAGCGAGAAGCCGAGGCTCGCGACGACCCACAGCACGGTGGACACGACCGCGCCGATCGAGACCCAGCGGAACTGCGGGTTGTCGCGGTCGGGAGCGACCTTGTAGAGGACCGCCAGCGCGAACGACATGGCCAGCACCAGGCCGAGCCAGCGGGCCGCCTCCAGGCCCCAGCGCAGCGGCCCGCTGCTGACGAGGCTGTCGAGCAGCGCCGGCGCCGCGGCGACCAGCGAGATGGCCACGACGAGGAACACGATCGCCGCGAGCGTGAGCCCCATCGCCATCAGCTTGCGCCGCACGAAGCTGCGCGTCTCGTCCTCGTCGTAGGCGATGTTGATCGCCGTCAGCAGGTTGCCGACGCCGCCGGAGGCGGTCCACAGGGCGAGCACCAGGCTGAGCACCAGGCCGAGGCCGAGGGACCCGGACGAGGTCGAGGTGATCGCCTCGAGCTGGGTCTGCAGCAGGCTGGCGGCGTCCGAGGGCAGCGTGTCGGACAGCTCCTGGATCTGCCGCTGTACGTCGGCCGGGTCACGGACCAGGCCGTAGATCATCACCGACGCGATCAGCGCGGGGAACAGCGCGAGGAAGGAGTAGAAGGCGACGCCCGCTGCGATCAGGGGCAGCTGGTCGGACTTCGACTCCTTCCACGCCCGCTTGACGATCTGGAACCAGCCCTTCTTGGGGATGTCGCTGGGCGTGTCGGCGTCGGCACCCGGCAGGTGCTTGCGCTGGGTCTGCGTGGTCATGCGGGAGCGGTACCCGCACGGCCACGCAGCAACGGTGGTCAGGGCCCGTCGGTGGTCCCGTGCTCGGTCACCGGCAGGTGGTTGGCGCTCCCGGCGAACGTCACGTCGAAGCCCTCGTTGCGCACCGGCCCGGCCAGGAAGGGCGGGATCCGGCAGCTGGCGAAGCCGGCGGCGTCGGTGACCGCCTCGCACAGCAGCCGGTGCCCGCCGGCCAGCGTGGACGTCGTGGTGAACACCAGTCGCTGGCCCTCCAGCGGGGCGCCTTCGACGCCGGTGAGGGTGGCCTGCACGAGCTGGACGGTGTTGAGCTGGTAGTAGGTGACGTCCAGGTTGCTGAGGCGGCTGGGGGCCCGGTCCACGACCTGCGTCAGCACGGGGGAGGTGCTCGCCGATCGCGACTCGTCGCCGCCGTACGACGCGGTGACGGCGTGCTCGCCCGCGTCGAGGCGCTCCAGCCGGAGCGCGGCCTGCTGGCGCCCGTCGACGGTCCGCAGCGGTGCGCTGCCCAGCACCTGGTCCCCGGCACGGAACACCACCTCACCGGTCGGCCGTCCGGCGGTCGGCGCCGCGTCGCTGACCACGGCGGTGAGCGTGACGCCCTGCCCGTAGGTCGCCGGGTTGGCGTCCGAGGCGATGCCGGTGACCGTGGCCACCGCGCCGACGTTCTGGGTGATGGTCGCGGACTGCCCCTGGAAGTTGAAGCTCCCCTCGTAGACCGCGCGGATCTCGTGCTGTCCCGGGGCCAGCCCCGCCGTGGAGTACGACGCCACGCTGGTCCGCGCCTCGTCGGCCGGGTCGAGCCCGGCGGCTCCCAGCAGCGTGTCGCCGGCCCAGAACTGCACGGTGCCGGTCGCCCGGCCCGTCGCCGGCGCCACGGTCCGGACGGTCGCGGTGAACGTCACGGTCTGGCCCTGGTCGGCGACCGGAGCGTCGGAGGCGAGCTCCATCGTCGTCCCGGCCCGGGTGACCTCCTGCCCGTTGCCCTGGTCGAGCAGCCCGGTGCTGCCGACGAACCCGGGGTCGCCGCTGTAGACGGCGCCGATCCGGTAGACGCCGGGGGTGAGCGAGTCGAAGTCGGGGCTGGTGGCCTCGCCGTCGGCCAGCGCGACGGCCGCGCCCAGCGGGGCGCCGTTGACGGTGAACTGCACGGTGCCGCCTGGCGATCCGGCTCCGGGAGCGACCGGACTGACCGTGGCGGTGAACCGCACCGGCGCGCCGGACTCCGACGGGTTCGCCGAGGAGGTCAGCACCGTGGCCGTCTGGGCGCGCTGCACCCGTTGCGCCACCGAGTCGGTGCTGCCGGTGAAGTCGTCGTCGCCGTCGTAGCTGACGGTGATCGCGTGCTGGCCGACCGACAGCGAGTCCACGGTGATCGACCCGACGCCGCCGGTGCCGGCTCCGACCGGGGCGGACCCGAGGACGGTGTCGCCGTCGCGGAAGACCAGGGTGCCGGTGGGTGATCCGGCGCCGGGGGCGAGCACGCTGACCGTGGCGGTGAAGGTGACCGGCTGCCCGGTCACCGAGGTGGGGGCGGAGCTGGTCAGCTCGGTGCGCGTCGCCGCCTTGTTGACGGTGTGCGTCGCCACGGGGGAGGTGCTGGTGACGAAGTTGGGGTCGGCGCTCAGGTAGCGCGCCGTGATCTCGTGGGACCCGCGGGTCAGCGTGCTCGATGAGAACTCCGCGACCCCGTCCTCCAGCGTGACGAAGGGGCCCGGCTCGCCGTCGATGGTGATCTGCACGGCACCGCCCGGCGTGCCCTGCGCCGGGCGGACGGGCGCGACCTCCACGCGGACGGTGACCGGCTGGCCGACGACGGAGGGGTTCGGCGAGGTGGTCACCGTGGTGGTGGTGTGGCCGGACGCGACCTCCTGCTCGAGGGTGGCCGAGCCGCCGGCGAACCGGGCGTCGCCCTCGTAGGTCGCCGTGATCGTGTGGGTGCCCGCGTCGAGACCGACCGGGCCCGAGACGGCGGTGCCGCCGGTGATCGGCACCGGGTCGCCGATCGGCTCGCCGCCGGCGGCGAACTGGACCGTCCCGGTCGGCTCGCCCGCGCCGGGCCCGACGACGTCGACGTCGGCGGTGAAGGTGAGCGGCTCGCCGGCCACCGCCTCGGCGTTCGACGTCGTCACGGTCACCGCCGTGTCGGCGCGGTCGACGCCGTGGGCCAGCTCGGCCGAGCTGCTCTCGGCGAAGTCGGCGTTGCCGTTGTAGGTGGCCTGCACCCGGTGGTTGCCCGGCGCCAGGTCCTTGATCGTCAGCTCGGCGCTGTCGCCGGTCAGGGGCACGGCGGTGCCGTACGGGTCGCCGTCGACGTCGAACTGGACGGCGCCGCCCGGCTGGCCGACGCCCGGCGCGACCACGTCCACCGTCGCGGTGAAGGTGACCGGCTCACCGGACACGGTGGGGGAGCCGGTGCTGGTGAGCGTCGTCGTGGTCGACGCCTTGGCGACGGAGAAGGTCACCGCCGCCGCGTCGCTCGGGAGCAGGTTGCCGTCGCCGGCGTAGCGGGCGCCGAGCGCGTGGGAGCCGGTGGCGAGCGAGTCGATGCTGGGCGTGGTGGCGAGCCCGTCGACGACCGCGACCGGTGAGCCCAGGGCCTTGCCGTCGAGCGTGAACTGCACGGTGCCGGTGGGGGTGCTGGTGCCGTCCACCCGGGCGACCTGGGCGGTGAACGTCACCGGCTGGCCGTGCACGATCGGCGGCGGCGGCTGGAGCGTGGTGGTCGAGGAGTTCTTCTCGACGGTGAAGGCGCTCGAGGCCGAGGACCCCTTGTAGTAGGACGTCTGGGCGAAGGAGGCGGTGACCGTCGCGTTGCGCGGCGGCCCGGAGACGGGGAGGGAGGCCGTCGCGACGCCGCTGGCGTTGGTGGTCGCGGTGACCGTGGCTCCGCCGGACAGCGAGAAGGACACCGTCCGTCCCGGCAGCACGCGGGCCGGGAGGTTCGGGTCGGTCAGCGTCGCGCGCGCGGTCACCGAGGTGTTCTGGGCTCCCTCGGTCGCACCGGAGTAGGCCAGCTGGGTGAGGTTGTCGATGGTGACGTTGCGCTCGGTGGTGCGGGTGTTGTTGTTGCAGAGCACGAACCCCGACCGGTTGCGCTCGATGGCGCGCGCCTTGTAGGCGCCGTTCGGGAAGGCGTGCGTGTCGAAGGTCGAGCTCTTGGCGCCGGTGCCGTTGTGCACCCGCTCGAGCACCACGGTTCCGCCGCTGTTGACCAGCTGCAGCGTCGTACGCGGCTCGTCCGCCCGGGCACACCACGTGCCGTCGCTGGCACCGCTCGCCGAGAGCGTGGCGTTGCCGCGGAGCACGGCTCCGTTGCCCGGCGCGGTGATGTCGGCGGCTGCGGTGGACGCGAGGACCACGGTGAGCCCGAGGGCGAGGGCGAGGGTCGCGAGGGCGGCAGTCAGTCGGTGCACGACGGGGTTTCCTTCCAGCATGGCCAGGCTCACTTCAGGAGAGCGCCGCGCGCGGACGACGAGAGATGGTTGGCGTCGCCCGCGAAGGTGGCGGTGTAGCCACCGGCGACCAGGAGGGAGAGCAGCTGCCCGCCGGCGTTGCAGCTGGCGAGGCCGGACTGGTTGGTGACCGACACGCACGCCACGCGGGCGCCGATCTTGAACTCGACCGGCGCGCCGGCCAGCGGCCGACCCCCGGCGGTGAGGGTCGCCTGCAGCTGCCCCAGCGGCAGGGGCGAGGAGTCCAGCGAGACCACGGCCGGGGAGGCGGTGATCACGGTCGGCCGCTTGGCGACCACCACGGCGTGCGCCGCGGAGGCGCTCCCGCGGAAGACCGGGCTGCCCTCGTAGACGGCCCGGACGTCGTGGCTGCCCGCTGGCAGGGACGACACCGTCGCCGTGGCCACCGCGGTGCCGTCGGCGCCCGGCGCGAGCGTGGCGCGGGCGATCACCGTGTCGCCGTACTCGAACCGCACGGTCCCGCCCGGGCTGCCCCGGTGGTCGCGGGCGGGGGTGACGGTCGCCGCCAGGGTCACCGGGTCGCCGTACACCGAGCGGTCCGGGTCGACGGTGAGCGTGGTGGCGGTCTCCAGCAGCACCACTCGCTGGGTGAGCTCGGCGAGCCTGGTCCGGAAGTTGGCGTCGCCCGAGTAGAGCGCGGTCACGGTGTGCTCGCCGGGCGCGAGGTCGTCGACCGGCGGGCTGGTCGCCGCGCCGTCGGACAGCGCCACGGCGGCGCCGAGCGGTCGCCCGTCGACCGCGAACTGCACGAACCCGGTCGGCGTGCCGCTGCCGGTCGAGGCCACCGACGCGGTGAACCGCACCGGCTGACCGGCCTCGGCCTCGGGTGCCGTCGAGGTCAGCTCGACGGCCGGCGTCGCCGCGTCGACCGTCTGGGTGAGGAGGGCGCCGCTGCCCGAGAACCCGGGGGCCCCGACGAAGCTGGCGATCACCGCGTGGTCGCCGGCCGCCGCGGAGTCGAGGGCCGGGCTGACCGCGACGCCGTCGGCGTCCACGGCCACCGGGTCGCCGAGGTCCTGACCATCGACGGAGAACTGGACGGTGCCCGACGCCGTGCCGTCGGTCGCCGACACCCGGGCGCGGAACGTCACGGCCGCGCCGTACGACGACGGGTTGGCGCTCGAGGTCAGCTCGGTCGTGGTCGCCACCACCGCCTGGCCCTCGAGGACCGTGTGGCTGGTCGCCGCCGACCGGCTGGGCCGGTAGTCGGCGTCGCCGGCGTAACGGGCGGTCAGCTGGTAGGACCCCGGCGCCAGGTCGGCGGTCTCCAGCCTGGCGGTGGTGCCGGCCTCGGATCCGGACAGCGGTGCGGAGCCCAGCACCTCGTCGCCGGCGTAGAAGGTGACGGTGCCCGTGGGGGAGCCGGAGCCGGGGTGGTCGGCGACCACGGAGGCGACGAGCTCGACGTTCTGGTCCTCGACGGAGGGGGACGGGCTGGCCACCACGGTCGTGGTGGTGGTCGCCTGCTCCACCTGCTGCTCGGCCTGGGCGGACCCCGCGAGGTGGCGTGCCGACCCGGCGTAGCGGGCCTCCACGGTGTGCGAGCCGGCCCCGAGCGTGGTGAGCGGCGGGAAGGTCGCGGTGCCGCCGGCGAGGGCGACCGGCTCGCCCACCTCGGCGCCGCCGACGAGGAGCTGGACGGTGCCCTCCGGGACGCCGCCTCCGGGCGCCCGGACCGCGACGGTGGCCGTGTAGGTGACGGCCTCGCCGCTGACGGTCGACGTGGCGGGGCCGGCGAGCTCGACCGTCACCGCGGCCTTCTCGACGGTGACCGTGCGGGGCGCGGCGGCGCTGCTGCCGTGGACGTCGTCGCCCAGGTAGGTCGCGACGACGCTGTTGCTCCCGACGGGGAGGTCGTCGACCTCGACCGACGCCGTTCCGGCGTCGGTGAGCGCTGCCCGGCCCACCTCGTCGCCGTCGACGGTGAAGACCACGTCGCCCTGCGGCGATCCGGACGCCGCCGTCACGCTCGCCGAGAGGGTGACCGGCTGGCCGGCGACCGCGCTGGCCGGGCTCGCCGAGGCCGTGGTCGTGGTCGCCAGCAGCGGCTCACGCACCCGGAAGCCCACCGCGGGCGACGTGCTCGGGGAGTGGTCGGCCGACCCGCTGTAGGCGGCGGTCACGGTGTGGGTGCCGAGCGGGAGCGTCGAGAGCGCGGGACTGGTGGCCGCGCCGTCGACCAGCGCGACCGGCGCGCCGAAGTCGAACCCGTCGACCCGGAACTGCACCGTGCCGCTGGGCGTCCCTGCGTGGTCGGCGCCGACCGTGGCCGTGAACCGCACCGGCGCACCCACCGTGACCACCGGCGGGTCGACGGTCACCGCGGTGGTGCTGGGCACGGTGCCGACCGTGAACGGCACGGAGGTGGAGGCGGGCTCGAGCCCCGCGCTGCCGGCGTACGACGCGGTGAGGGTCGCCTCGCGCGGCGGCCCGCCGACCGCGATCTGTGCCGACGCGACGCCGGTGGCCGACGTGGTCGCGGTGACCGTCGCGCCGCCGGAGAGGGTGAAGGTCACGGTGCGTCCCGACACGCTGCCGCCCGCCCGGTCGGCGAGGGTCGCCCGGACCGTGGCGGTGCTGCCCTGCGGGGCGCTCGTCGCGCCGTCGTAGGTGAGGGCGCTGCAGTTCCGAGGCGTGACCACCAGGGTGCTGGCCGAGGAGGCGCCGGCGGCGGTCACGACGACGCCCCAGCTGGCGCGCGCACCGGTCTTGTCCAGGCCGTCCTCCTCGGCCGGCGCGACGAGCGTGGTGCTGAAGCTGCCGCCGCCGACCGTCGAGGTGCTCGCGGTGACCGACTGGCCGACGGTCACCGGCGACTTGTCGAGGACGACCGTCACCGGCACGCCGGCGGCGCCGGTGCTGAGCCGGCCGCTCACCGTCACCTGGCCGCCGGCACAGGACAGCGAGGGCGTGACCGTGCTCGTCAGCACGGTGCCGGGTGCGGGGGTCGAGGAGGCGGAGAGCCGGCGGTCGAGGGTCAGCGTGGCGCCGTCGAGCGGGAGCTGGAGCAGTTCCTGGGCGTCGTTGCGGTGGCTCGGCGCCCACCAGTGCGTGTTGACCGTCCGCCCGTCCGGGCTCTGGGCGTGGACGCGCCGGGTGGCGACGCTGCCGGCCGGGACGCCGATGGTCGCGTTGCTGACGGTGGACGGGCCGTCGAAGGAGAAGGTGCCGTCGAAGTCGTCGGCGCCGTTGCCGAAGGAGCCGGCGTCGTAGCTGAAGCCGCCGTCGTAGTCGACGTCGACGTCGTTGGTCCAGCTCTGGCCCGCGTCGAGCGGGAAGGCCAGCGCCCGCCACCCCCGCTTCGGCGTCATCCGCAGGTTGATGTTGGCGGAGATGTTGGTCGAGAGGAAGCCGAGGCTCGCCCGGGCGGTCAGCGACTGCTGCTGCGACTCCTGGAGCAGGGCCAGATCGGAGCGGCGCACCAGCTTGGTGCCGGAGACCGATCCCGCGAAGTTGTTGAGGTTGGCGGTGCCGATCCCGTCGACGTCGGCCGTGCCGCTCCCGCCGGTGATGGTGCCGCTGATGTTCAACCGGTAGGCGCTCTGGCCCTGGAAGGTCTCCACGCCGGCCACCGTGTAGGTCACGCTCTCGTTGAGCGTGACGTTGGCCGTGTCGCCGACGTAGCGGAACGTCGTCTGGTAGGTCCACGACCAGCCCGTGCTCCAGGTCGCGACGTCGTCGCCGGAGGCCTGGGCCGCCGCGACGGGCGCGGCAGCTGCGCCGGTGAGCCCGGCGACGACGGTGGCCAGCACGCTGACCCAGGCCAGTCGGCGGCGGAACCGTCGCCGGGCCGGCGACGTGTCGCGGCGAGGGGAGATGCGGGTGTGCGGCGCAGGGAGCATGCGACGGTCCGTCCCGTGGGTTGGGGGGTCACCACCCGAGAGGTGCGGGCACGGGAGCCTGCTGGTGGAGGGAGCAGTCGGAGTCAAGCACCTCCGGCCGGGCCGCGCACCGGTTTTCTGAAACCGGTTCCTGTCAACCTGCGTCCCGGCGGTTCGCGCGGTCGTGCCGCGGGGCCGTAGCCTTGCTCCTTGTGGCAGGACCCGACTACGACGCCGAGATCAAGCAGCTGACTGCGACGATGCACACCATCGAGCAGGTCCTCGACCTGCCGCGGATGGAACGCGAGATCGGGGAGCTCGAGCAGCAGGTGGCCGCTCCCGATCTGTGGGACGACCAGGCCAACGCCACCCGGGTGACCGGTCGGCTCTCCTCGCTGCAGGGGCAGGTCGAGCGGTTCCGCGAGCTGCAGCAGCGCATCGAGGACCTCGGTGTGATGGTCGAGCTGGCGACCGAGGAGGGCGACGCCGACTCGCTCGCCGAGTCGGAGTCCGAGCTCGCCCGCATCCGCAAGGCGGTGGAGGGCCTGGAGGTCCGCACCCTCCTCTCCGGCGAGTACGACGAGCGCGAGGCCATCGTCACGATCCGCTCCGGCGCCGGCGGGGTCGACGCTGCCGACTTCGCCGAGATGCTGATGCGGATGTACACCCGCTGGGCCGAGCGCAACAAGTACCCCGTCGAGGTCTACGACGTCTCCTACGCGGAGGAGGCGGGCATCAAGTCGGCCGAGTTCGCCATCCACGCGCCCTACGCCTACGGGACCCTGTCGGTCGACGCCGGCACCCACCGCCTGGTCCGGATCAGCCCGTTCGACAACCAGGGCCGCCGGCAGACCTCCTTCGCCGCGGTCGAGGTGGTGCCCCAGCTCGAGCAGACCGACGAGATCGAGGTCGACGAGAACGACATCCGCACCGACGTGTTCCGCTCCGGTGGCCCGGGCGGCCAGTCGGTCAACACGACCGACTCCGCCGTGCGACTCACGCACATCCCGACGGGCATCGTCGTCTCCTGCCAGAACGAGAAGTCGCAGCTGCAGAACAAGGCCGCCGCGATGATCGTGCTCAAGGCCAAGCTGCTCGCCAAGAAGAAGGCGGAGGAGGCGGCGCTGAAGAAGGACCTCAAGGGCGACGTCGCCGCCAGCTGGGGCGACCAGATGCGCAACTACGTGCTGAACCCCTACCAGATCGTCAAGGACCTGCGCACCGGCTACGAGACCGGCAACCCGCAGGCGGTGTTCGACGGCGAGATCGACGGCTTCCTCGAGGCCGGCATCCGGTGGCGGCGGGGCGCGGAGAAGTCCAGCGAGAACTGATCAGCCGGGGCCGCGGCCGGGGCCGCGACTCGGTCAGCGGCTCGGTCAGCGCGGACGGACGACGTACGACCGGCTGCTCAATGCGCTCCAGCCGGCACTGTTGCGGGCCTTGACCTTGACCACCCAGCGTCCGCGGGGCAGCCGCCAGGTGAGCCGCCGCTCGTCGGCGGACCGCACGCCGGTCCGGCGCTTGTCGATCACCCGGCCGTTGTAGCCGAGCCGGTACGACGCGAGCAGGTAGCCGGTGACCGGCGCGCCGCCGGTGCTGCTGGGCGGGTACCAGCGGACGCCGATCTCCAGGCGACCGCCGAGCCCGCCCGACCACACCCGCGGGCGACGCGGGCGTCCCGGTGCGGAGACCGGCGTCTCGGTCGTCGGCGGGGGCGAGACGCGCGGGGTGCTGCCGCCGTCGCAGCCGGTGACGCTCAGCTGGTAGCTGCCGGTGCTGCCGTAGGAGCCGTAGCCGCCGTCGGCCCAGCCGGCCGCGCCGTCGGCGCCCGAGCCGGTGCCGGAGACGCCGACGTAGTAGGGACCGCCGGAGAGCGGCACGGAGACCGCGGCCGACATGCCGGTGAGGCCGGAGACGGTGCGACTCGTGGCCGGCGCGTGGGCGGCGAGCACCTCGCCGGAGGCGTTCCGCACCTCCACGCGCAAGTCGACGTTGGGTCCGACGGCTGCCGGCGTGGCCTTGGCGCTCACCGTGCCGCTGCACGTCTCGAGCGCGAACCAGTCCTGGTCGCGGCTGCTGGTCAGGATGCCGGAGCCGGTCGGCAGCGCCGACAGGGGGGCCGCGGTGGCCGGCGTGTTCCCGGCCTCGTCGGCGCGCAGCGCGACGCCGTTGGCCTGCGCCCTCGCGAAGTCGTCCTCGTGGTTGTTCGCAGCGGTGTACTCGCCGCGGGACCACTGCGTCACGCTGGCGGAGTAGGGACTGCCCATGATCGGGCCCCAGAGCTGGGTGCCGGAGTAGTAGGACCGGGTGGTCGTGCCGTCGTGAGAGAGGCCGAGGTTGTGGCCGACCTCGTGCGACGCCGCCTCCGCCATGTTCTTGGGGCGGTTGCTCAGCGACGAGGGGAACACCCAGGCCGGGCTGCGGGTCTCGCCGGAGGTGATCGCGTCGAAGGTGCCGACCCAGGCGATGCCGCCGCAGCCGGACGAGCAGACGTACTGCTGCACCGTCGAGCCCGACGTGAACGCCACGCGCGAGCCGAAGGTGGTGTCGCCGCTCGAGCTGCGGAACAGCGCTCCGGCGGCGGGCTCCTCGGTGGTGACGTCGACGTCGAAGGGCGCGAAGTCCTCGGCCATCCGGGCCCAGATCTCCTGGATGCCGGTCCGCTCGGAGTCGGTGAAGGCCGACGCGTTGGAGTCCAGCGACCACGCCGGGTAGGCCAGCTTCGTGTCGCCGTCCTTGAGCCAGCTGTTGTCCGAGCCCAGGACGCCGCCGTCGAAGTCGAGGTAGATCGTCCGGGAGGCGCCGGGCCGGCTGTGCAGGGTGAACGTGTCCGCCAGCGTGTACGACGCCAGCGTCTCCGCCCTGTCCAGCTCGGTGCCGTCGGTGCCGGCCGTCTCCGTCTCCTCCGGGACGCCGTGCCAGACGTCCTCGGCGTAGACGACGCCGTCCTCGGCCACGTGCAGCGCCGGGTCGTCCGCCACCGCCGGGTCCTCCGTCACGGTGGGCGGAGTCTCCTCGGCCGCTGCGGGGAGGGCCAGGCCACTGATCGCGATCGCCAGTCCGGAAACGCCGGCGGCGACGACACCCGAGAGTCGCTTCACGTCCCCGCCCATCGGCAGGGAGGTCGGGCACCTTAGCGGCAGCGGCGGGCCGGGCGGCTCAGGTGATGCCGGGCGACGCCGCGCGGGCGACCGCGACGCACCAGCGTCCGGTGCGCTCGAGCAGGGGCCGGTTGCCGGCGTTCTCGGAGCCGGCGGGCAGGGTCAGGCTGCAGGAGAGCCAGGCGTCGCCGAAGAGCCCGCGGTAGGACGCGGTGGCGCCGTCGCGGGTGCGGCAGACCAGGGCGACCGACGGGTCGCCGTACGCGGGCGCGTCGGGCTGGATCTCGCAGCCCTTGCCCGGAGCGGTCGCGGCGAGGGCGGCCGCCTTCTCGGCCGGGACGGGCGGGGCGAACACCCAGGCGCGGGCGTCCGCGCCGTCGGCTCCGGAGTAGACGCAGCCGTACTCGTGGGAGACGTCCCCGCCGCCGGGCAGCGCCTCGGCCGACTCGCCGTTGCCGTAGGCGGTGAGCTCGCCGTCGCCGCCCAGCGCCTCGCGCACCGCCTCGGGGTGGATCCGGTCGCAGAAGGGCGCCCGCTGCACGACGGCGGCCCGGCTGTCGAAGTCCGTGAGCGGCGTCCCCGCGTAGGCGGGCGGCTCGCGGTCGGGGGTGGTGTCGTCGGCGACCACCACGCCGACGCCGACCGGCACGAGGGTGAGCAGTGCCGAGAGGAGCAGCGCTCGCAGGACCATCGGCACGACGTCACCCTAGTGGGGGAGCCAGAGGCCGGCCGCGGCCGGTGAGATGGCCCACGTCGACGCTCCCGCGCCGGGCTCCTGTGCCGGCCGCGCCCGGAGGTCGCGTACCGTCTTTCCGGTGATTCGCTTCGAGAAGGTCACCAAGCGCTATCCGGGCCCCGGCAGGCCCGCGCTCGACCAGGTCACCCTCGACATCGACAAGGGGGAGTTCGTCTACCTGGTCGGCACCTCGGGCTCCGGCAAGTCGACCGCCCTGCGGCTGGTCCTGCGGGAGCTGCGCCCCACCACCGGCCGCGTCTACGTCGCCGGCAAGGAGATCAACCGGATGGCCGGCTGGAAGGTGCCCCGGCTGCGGCGCCAGGTCGGCACCGTCTTCCAGGACTTCCGGCTGCTGCCCAACAAGTCGGTCGCCGAGAACGTCGCCTTCGCCCTGCAGGTGATCGGCAAGTCGCGCAAGGAGATCAACCGCGTCGTCCCGGAGACCCTCGAGCTGGTGGGCCTGAAGGACAAGCGCGAGCGGATGCCCGACGAGCTCTCCGGCGGCGAGCAGCAGCGGGTGGCGATCGCCCGCGCGTTCGTCAACCGGCCGATGATCCTGATCGCCGACGAGCCGACCGGCAACCTGGACCCGGCGACGTCGGTCGGGATCATGAACCTGCTCGGCGACATCAACCAGACCGGCACGACGGTGGTGATGGCCACCCACGACCACGGCATCGTCGACCAGTTCCGCAAGCGCGTGATCGAGCTGGAGCACGGCAAGGTCGTCCGCGACGAGGCGGCCGGCAGCTACGGCTTCCAGCACTGAGCCCCAGGAGAGCTTCCCTTCCATGCAGCTGCGTTATGTCTTCAGCGAGCTCCGCACCGGCCTGCGGCGCAACCTCTCGATGCACCTGGCGGTCATCCTCACCCTCTTCGTCTCGCTGTCCCTGGCCGGCACCGGGATCCTGATCCAGCGCGAGGCCGAGCTGGCCAACGACGAGCTCGGCAACCAGCTCAAGATCTTGGTCAACCTGTGCGTCGACGACGACCCCTCCGACACGCCCAACTGCGCCGGCGGCGAGGTCACCGCAGAGCAGCAGCAGCGGGTGGAGGAGGAGATCGAGGCCAACGACGAGGTCGAGTCCTACCGGTTCCAGTCCAAGGAGGAGGGCTACGAGCGCGCCTACGCCCAGGCGCAGCGCAACGGCACCGAGGCGGCCTTCGAGGGCGACAACCCGGTCGTGACGCGGGAGAACTGGCCGGCGGCGTTCTGGGTGACGCTGAAGAGCCCCGAGCGAGCCGACGGGATCATCAGCGCCCTCGAGGGCCTCGACGGCGTTGCCCACATCGAGGACCAGCGCGAGGTGCTCGGCCAGATCTTCAACGTGATGAAGGTGCTGCGCATCGGATCGTGGATCGGCTCGGCGTTCCTGCTGTTGGCCGCGCTGCTCCAGGTCGCCAACACGATCCGCCTCGCCGCCGTCGCCCGCCGCCGCGAGATCGGCATCATGCGGCTGGTCGGCGCGTCGACGCTCTACATCGCGCTGCCGTTCCTCCTGGAGGCGCTGGTGACCGCGATCGTGGGCGTCGGGCTGGCCGCAGGCGCGCTGGCCGCCTTCCAGTACTGGGGGGTCGACCGCGGTCTCGAGGAGAGCATCAAGTTCCTGCCGTGGACCGACTGGTCGGACTACACCGAGGCGCTGATCGGGTACATGCCGCCGGGCATCGTGCTGCTCGGCCCGGCGCTGACGTTGATCCCGACACTCCTGCTGACCCGCAAATACATCAAAGTCTGATCGGCGGCCGTTACGGTCGAGGCGTTCTCTTCCCCGAACACCGAAGGTCAGATCCGTGCGCTCCTTCCCCAGCGCCCCCCTGTTCCGTCGTGCCCTCGAGCGGGTGCCCGCGTGGGCCCACCCGCAGTGGCTGGTGACCGGTCTCGCCGTCGTGGTGGCGCTCGCCGGCCTCGCCGTCCCGTTCGCGCAGGCCAACGATCGCGACGACCTGGAGGACCGGCAGGACAAGGTCCGCGGCCAGATCGCCGACGTCAGGGACGACATCGGCGAGGCGAGCAGGCGGGTGGCGACCATCTCCCGCAAGCTCGACCGCGCCCAGGGCAGCCTCCGCGACGCGAGGGCCGACCTGGCGAAGGTCCGCGGCGAGCTGCGCGACGCGCGTCGTACGGCGCGGGCGCTGGCGCGCCGGCTCGACCGCGCCGAGGCCCGGCTCGTGCTGGCCAAGAAGCGGCTCGCCCAGGCCCGTGACGACGTGGCCGTGCAGCGTCTCGACACGCGCGACGCGGTGATCCGGCAGGGCACCTCCGGCGACCCCCGGCTCGCGCTCGTCTCGTCGTTCGTGGCGTCGGGCTCGATCGAGGAGGCCATGTTCAACAGCTCGGCCTACACCACCATCGTCGGCCGCCACGACCAGGTCCTCGGCGACCTGGTGGCGGCCGAGGAGGCGCTCGCCGAGCACAAGGCCGAGGTCAAGGACGCCCGCGACGCGGTGGCCGGCGCCAAGCGGGCCGCCGACGACAACGTCGACACGGTGACCGGCCTGGTGCGCAAGGCCCGGATCAGCCGGAGCTCGGTCCGGGCGCTCGTGCTGCAGACGGCCAAGACCCGGCGCGCCGTGGTCCGGGCGCGGGCGGCCGACCGCGCCGCGCTGCGACGGCTGGAGAAGCGGGAGGCCCGGATCAAGTCGAAGATCCTCGCGCTGTCCCGCAAGCAGAAGGGCGGCTACAACGGGGCGACCGGCGGTCTGCTCGCCAAGCCCGGCCCCGGCCCGGTCACCTCCCCCTACGGCTACCGCAGGCACCCCATCTACGGCTACTACGGCCTCCACAACGGGATCGACTTCGGCACCGGGTGCGGCGCGCCGCTGTGGGCGGGGGAGTCCGGCACCGTGATCAGCACCTACTACGACGAGGTCTACGGCAACCGGCTCTACCTCGCCATCGGCCGGGTCAACGGCGCCGCGATCACCCTCGTCTACAACCACCTCAGCAGCTACCGCGTGCGCGGCGGCACGGTGAAGCGGGGCCAGGTGATCGGCCGCTCCGGGGCGACGGGCTGGTCCACCGGGTGCCACCTGCACTTCACGGTGCTCCGCAACGGGGAGCCGGTCGACCCCGCGCCGTACCTGTAGGAACCCGATTGCGCCCTGCTGCGAGAATGGGGCCATGGCCAAGAAGTCGGACGCGAAGGAGCAGGTCGAGCGCAAGCTGGTCGCGTCCAACAAGAAGGCCCGCCACGACTACCACATCGAGGACACCTTCGAGGCCGGCCTGGTGCTCCAGGGCACCGAGGTCAAGTCGCTGCGGCAGGGGCGCGCCAGCCTGGTCGACGGGTTCGTCGACATCGACGGCGGCGAGGCGTGGCTGCACGGCGTGCACATCCCGGAGTACGCCCAGGGCACGTGGACCAACCACTCGGCCCGCCGCAAGCGCAAGCTGCTGCTGCACCGCGAGGAGATCGACAAGATCGAGCGGAAGGTCAGCGAGAAGGGCCACACCGTGGTGCCGCTGTCCCTGTACTTCGTCAAGGGACGGGCGAAGATCGAGCTCGGCCTCGCCAAGGGCAAGAAGACGTGGGACAAGCGGCACTCGATCGCGGCCCGCGAGGCCGACCGCGAGAAGCAGACCGAGCTCGGCCGGCGGCTGAAGGGCATGCGTGACTGACCCGCACCCGTGGGCCGAGGACGCCGCGGCCGTCCGCGCCTTCGCGGAGCGGCTGGGCCTGCCGGGGCTGGTGGACCTGCACGTCCACTTCCTCCCGCCGCCCATCGAGCGGGCCGTGTGGCGCGAGTTCGACAGCGCCGGACCGCTGATCGGACGGGAGTGGCCGATCCGCTACCGCGCCTCGTCCGCCGAGCGGCTGGCGTTCCTCCGTGATGCGGGGATCCGCGCGTTTCCGACCCTCCCGTACGCGCACAAGCCCGGGGTCGCCGGCTTCCTCAACGACTGGTCCCGCGACTTCGCCGCCGGCGCGCCGGAGGTGCTGCGCTCCGCCACGTTCTACCCGGAGCCGGAGGCGGCCCGCTACGTGCCGGAGCTCGTGGCCGACGGCGTACGGGTCCTCAAGCTGCACCTCCAGGTCGGCTCCTTCCACCTCGACGACCCGCTGCTGGACCCGGTGTGGGGGGTTCTCGCAGAGGCCGGCACCCCGGTGGTCGTGCACGCCGGGTCCGGGCCGGTCGGGACGCCGTACACGGGTCCGGCCTCGACCGCCCGGGTGCTGGCCCGGTTCCCCGGGCTGCGCCTGGTGATCGCCCACATGGGCTCGCCGGAGTGCGCGGAGTTCCTCGAGCTCGCCGAGCGGTACGACGGCGTGCACCTGGACACCTCGATGGCGTTCACCCGGTTCTTCGCCGAGGGCGGCCACGGCGGCCGGTTCCCCGACGCACTCGTGCCGCGGCTGGCCCACCTCGGCCGGCGGGTGCTGTGGGGCTCGGACTTTCCGACCCTGCCGTTCGGCTACCGCGACCAACTCGACTGGGTCGCCGATCTCGGCCTCGGCGACGACTGGCTGCGCGACGTGTGCTGGCACAACGCCCACCGGCTGCTCGGCCTCGGCGACGAATCGGGTGGACTGGTCTAGATCTTCCGCGCAGCGCCGGGAGGTGCTGAGATGAGGCCTCCCCTTCACCACTCTCGGAGGAAACACATGCGCGTTCGCCTACTCGCCCTGGCTGTCGCCGTCCTGACCGGACTCGGCATCGGCCTCGTCCCCGCACCCTCGACCGCCAGCACAGGCGGCACGCCGGACGGGGAGCTCCACCCCAACGTCGCCCTGATCGCCTTCTACGACGCCACGGGCCGCTACCGGTGCTCGGCCACCCTGGTCAGCCCCACCGTCCTGCTCACCGCCGCCCACTGCACGCAGGGCACCCTCGGCAAGACCGCGGTCACCTTCGACACCTTCATCGCCGAGCAGGGCCCGTCGCCGCTGCCCGTCGCGGCCGACCCGTCGCAGGGCTACACCAGCGCCGAGCTCGCCGCCGCGGGCTACTACTCCGGCACCGCCTACACCCACGACAAGTACAGCAACTTCACCGACCTCAAGAACTGGTACGACGTCGGCGTGATCGTGCTCGACGCCCCGATCACCCACATCGCACCCGCCGAGATCGCCCCGGTCGGCACCGCCGACCAGATCAAGCACCCGCGGAGCACCATCTTCACCGCGGTCGGCTACGGCACCGAGGTCCGCCAGGCGGAGGAGGGGCCGCGCAAGCCCACGCCGCAGAGCTACCCGATGCTGCGCCGCTACGTCGAGATGCCCGGCCAGAAGATCACCCCGCAGGTGATCCAGACCAACGGCAACGAGAAGGACCCGTTCGGCACCGGCGGCACCTGCTTCGGTGACTCCGGCGGCCCGCTGTTCCTCGGCGAGCAGATCGTCGGGGTGACCTCCTACGGCTACACCTCCAACTGCCGCTACCTCGACGGCTACCAGCGCGTCGACATCGCCGGCGTCGAGGAGTGGCTCGACCAGTTCGGTCTCTGACCGGCTCGCTAGTCACGCCGACTGCCGGCTGGAGGCTCCCGGGAATACCCGGGGGCCTCCGGTCGGTTATGACCCGTAGACTGGCCGAGGCCGCGGACGTCGTACACCGACCGTCCGGGCCGCGGTTGACAACTCAAGAGGGGCTGATCGGTTTCGACTTGGGACGTTTGTGCCAGGGGAAGCGGGTCGAGAAGCCAGCGTCATCTCGTAAACGATCGCTGGAAACCAATAACTGCCAACGCTAAGCGCAGTTCCTTCGCTCTCGCCGCCTGAGCGGTGATCGAAGCGTCAGACAGGGCATCCGTCTCCGTCCCTGATCCTGGCGTCGACTAGGAGACTTGCTGCGTCACTCTCGCCGGGAGGGTGACGCGGGACTCAAACCCGGCTGGGCCTGTCGGCGACGTGTCAGTGCGAGCGCCGGGGCCGAGCAACACGATGGCACTGACTGCACCCGGAGAAGACCTGGCTCGACGCTCGAGGACCGGGGTTCGATTCCCCGCAGCTCCACTCGGGGGCCTTCGCAGAACGAGCGGAGACTCCTCGCAGGTTGCGACCTGGCCGGTGTGCCAGGGTCAGCCCTCTTACGGCGAGAGCCGCTCCGGCCTCGGCCGGCGCGGCTCTTGCTGGTTTTTCGCGTCGTGGATTCCGACGCGGCCGCGTCGTCGGCGGCGAAGGACGCTCCGAGGGCGGCATGGTCTGACGCTACGCACGGATGGCGGCATGGTCGGCTGCTCGCACCTGACGAATTTGTCGTGATTCGGCTGGTTGCAGAACGATTCCGTCAGGTCGTGGGGGCCAGGCGAACCGCCCTCATCGGCGCGACCGCGCGGATCGCGGAAGTTCCGCGCGACAACGTCGGCTGCTCGTACCTGACGATTCTGTCGTGATCCCGCCGGTCGGAGGACGATTTCGTCAGGTGCATGGGTTCCGGTCATCCGCCCGCAGTTCGGCATGATCGGGCCGGTTCAAGATCACGCGTTCGAGCTTGACGCGCGCCCCTCGTCGAACGGCGGGCCGTCGATCTCGTCGAGCCAGCGGTCCGCGGCCGCCGCAACGCTCGCGACAGTCTCCCGGGCTGCGCGCTCGTCCAGTCCGAGCTCAACGCCGACCGCGGCGAAGTCAGCGCTGCTCGCTGACCCCCATGACGGAGCCGCAGCGGGCTACGACGCGCGCGCCCGGTGGCGCCGTACGGCGTCGCGGTTGCCGCACGCCGGGGAGCAGTACCGCTGCCGGCCGTTGCGGGAGACGTCGGCGTAGGCGTTGGCGCAGTCGGCCGCCGCGCACCGGCCCAGCCGGTGCATGCCCCGGCCGACGAGGTGCAGCGCGGTGCCGGCGCTCAGCAGCGCACGCAGCTTGTGCGCGTAGCCGATGTCCTCCTCGCGGTAGTGCAGGTGCCATCCGTCGCCGACGTGGTTGGTCAGCCGCGGGTGGGCGGTGGCCTCCGCGAGCAGCCGGTTGAGCAGCGCCGCCCGGTCGGCGTCGGTGGTCGCGTCGACGACCTCGCACCACGCGTCGAGGTAGGTCAGCACCTCGGTGAGGTCGGGTGCTCCGGTGCCGGCCTCGAACGTCACGCCTGCGCCCGCGCACCGGTCGAGGAGCTCCTCCGCGCTCTCCGGCCGCCGGTTCGCGAGGTCGGCCGCCAGGACGACGGCGTACTCCCCGTAAGGGTTGAGTTGCATCAAGCCATTACAGCACGCTGACGGGGTGACCGACCACCAGCACCTCTGGCAGACCGACTCCGTGCACCCGACCAGCGAAGGGCTGGTCGTCTACCAGGTGTGCGGCTGCGGCCAGCGGCGGATCGTCGTCACGGCGTGACGGCGGCGTCGACGGCCGCGGCGACCGGCGTGTCGCCGGCGACGAGGTTCCACTGGTAACCGGCGGTGTCGTCGCGGCCGACGACCTCTGCGACCACCGCCGCCACGTCGGCGCGGGTGACGTCGCCGCGCGGAGCGTCGGGCGAGAGCGTGACCAGCCCCGTCGGTGGGTCGTCGGTGAGGCGGCCGGGCCGGATGATCGTCCAGGTCAGGGTGCTGGCCCGGAGCGCGGCGTCGGCGTCGCGCTTGGCGGCGACGTAGGCGGCCCACACCTCGCTGGTGCCGGGAGGCACCGGCGTGTCGACGTCGATCGCCGAGACTTGCACGAACCTGCTGATGCCGCGCCGCTCGGCTCCCTCGATCGACTTCAGTGAGCCCTCCAGGTCGACGGTGCGCTTGCGCTCGACGTTGCCGTCGGGGCCGCCACCGGCGGCGAACACCACCGCGTCGCAGCCCTCGAACGCGTCCGCGAACGCCGCGGCGTCGGACTGCTCGATGTCCAGCAGTCGCACCTCCGCACCGGCCTCCTCCAGCGCCGCCCGGTGCTCCTCCCGGCGCACGAGCGCGACCGGCCGGTGACCGGCCCGGACCAGCAGCGGGTGCAGCAGGCGGGCCACCTGCCCGTGGCCTCCGACGACGGCGATACGCATGCCTCCAACCTACGGACGCACGGTGAGGGCCTGGCTGACGGTGGCGACGGGGCCCCGCTCGTCGTGGACGACGGTGCTCGTGACGCCGTGGCCGTGGCCGCCGAAGGACACCGTGATGTCGAAGCCCAGCCAGCCCGGAGCGGGCTCGCGGAGGAAGTGGGCCGTCAGGTCGAGGTTGGGGAAGGCGACCCGGGTCGGGTCGGCGCGGACGGCCATCCCGTTGGCGAGGTCGAGCAGGGCGACGGCCGCCGCGAACCGGCTGACGGCCTCGCCCTCGACCAGCTCGTGCCCGGTGCGCACCCAGCCGGCCGCGCGTCCCGGCCCCAGCTCCCGGCGTCGTACGTCGAGGGACGCGACGAAGCCGCCCGGCCAGAGGCTCGACATGTCCCAGGGCTCCAGCTCGGCCGGACCGGGGATCGGCGGGAGGTCCGTGCCGGCGAGGTCCGCGGTGTCGTGGGGAGCGACCAGCCAGGCGCGCAGCACGACGACGTCACGGCCGCCGTGGCTGGCGCTGGCCCGGACCAGCTCGATGGTGCGCCCCGGGCGCTCGACGCGCACGTCGACGGTCACCTCCTCGAGCGGGACGGTGCCGAGGATGTCGAAGGAGAGCCGGGTCAGCGGCAGCCGGTCGTCGCGCCGGCCGTCCCGGTCGCGCTCGACGGCGTGGGCGAGCACGCCGAGCAGCGTGGCGATGTGCTGGGTCGAGGTGTCCCAGGCACCGCCCACGTGCTCGGTCGGCCGGTAGGTCCGGTCGCCGGTCCGCCGCCAGTACGCCACGTCGCCTCCTCGTGCCTGATCTCCGTGCCGCCCAGGGGTGGGCTACCGCTGGGCCGGCCCTCCCACCGCGGCCGGCGGCAGGTGGTGGGCCCACGGCGCGGCGAGCTCGAGCTGCCGGGCGAGGCGCAGCAGCAGTCCCTCGCTCAGCAGCGGCCCGACCAGCTGCACGCCCATCGGCAGCCCGTCGCCGGTGACGTGCAGCGGGAGGCTGATCGCCGGCCGCCCGGTGATGTTGGCCAGCTGCGTGTAGGGCACCCAGGCCAGGTTCTGCTCCACGATCTGCTCCACGATGCCGGTACGACGCAGCAGCCCGGCGGACCGGGCGCGCAGCAGCCCGGAGGCCACCAGCTGCAGCGGCGCGGGCATGTCCAGCGACCCGATCTCGATCGGCGGCTCGCCCAGCGTCGGCGTCAGCAGCAGGTCGTGGCCGGCGTGGAAGCCGGCGAGCGCAGCGATGTAGTCGCGCCGGCGCTCGTCGGCGGCCTGGAGGTCCACCGCGGAGAAGCTGCGGCCCAGCGCGGCCATCATCCGGGTGTCCAGCTCGAACTGGCTGTCGTCGGCCCCGACCTCGCGCTTGATCCGCTCGACCTCGATCGCCTGGTGGACGAACCAGATCGTCAGGAAGTCCCGCCCGAGCTGGCGGTCGTCGTGGGGCGGGTCGACCTCCTCCACGTGGTGGCCGAGGGCGGTCAGCAGCTCCGCGGCCCGCTCCACCGCGCGAACCGCCTCCGGGTGCGGCTGCTCGCGCAGCGCGCAGCTGGTGGTGTAGCCGATCCGCAGCGTGCGCGGGGCGTCGTCGAGGGAGTCGAGCAGCGGCCCGTCCGGCAACGCGGGCGCGTAGGGGCTCATCTCGTCGCCGCCGACGAGCGCGTCCAGCATGGCCGCGGTGTCCCGCACCGTGCGCGACACGACGCCCTGGGTGGCCAGGCCGTTGAGCGGCTCGCTCTCGTGCGGGCCGAAGGGCACCAGGCCGCGGCCGGGCTTCAGGCCGACCAGCCCGGTGCAGGCCGCGGGGATCCGGATCGAGCCGCCGCCGTCGCTCGCCGCGGCGGCCGGCACGATGCCGGCGGCCACCGCCGCAGCCGCCCCGCCGGAGGAGCCGCCGGGCGTCCGGTCGAGGTTCCAGGGATTGCGAGCGGGCCCGAAGAGCGCCGGCTCGGTGACGCCCTTGGAGCCGAACTCGGGCGTGTTCGTCTTGCCGAAGATCACCAGTCCGGCGTCGAGCCAGCGCTGCACCACGTTGCTCGTCCGCTCCGCCCGGTGCCCGGCGAGGGCCCGGGAGCCGTCCGAGGTCGGCTCGCCGGCGAGGTGCTGGTGCAGGTCCTTGAGCAGGAACGGGACACCGGCGAACGGTCCCGTCAGCTCCTGCTCCACCCGCCGGTCGGCGTGGTCGTCCAGCCAGGTGCAGATCGCGTTGACCCGGGGGTTCACCGCCTCCGCCCGCTGCCGCGCGGCGGCCAGCAGCTCGCCGGGGGTCGTCTCGCCGGAGGCGACCAGGCCCGCCAGTGCCAGCCCGTCGTGTGCCAGGTAGTCCTTCTCGTCCACGTCCGTCCGCCCGTCTGGTCTCGAGTGCCCGGCCCCGGCCCGGTCACCGGGGCGCCACCGAAGTCTGGCCCATGCCGCCGGTCAGTAGGGTGGCGGCCGTGCGCGTGACGGCGGTGGTGGTGACCTACAACCGGTTGTCCCTCCTGCAGCGCCTGGTCCCGCGGCTGCGCGCGACACCCGGGCTGCACCGGGTGCTGGTCGTCGACAACGCGTCCACCGACGGCACGGGGGCGTGGTTGGCCCGTCTCTCGACCGGCGCTGCCGCCGAGCCCGGCTCCCCGCACCCCGTCGCGCCGGTCGTCCACGAGACGCTCCCCACCAACACCGGCGGTGCCGGCGGCTTCCACCACGGCCTCGACCGGGCCGTCCGCGACGGGGCCGACCTGGTCTGGCTGATGGACGACGACGGCCTGCCGGCCGACGACTGCCTGCCGCTGCTGCTGGACCGCGTCGAGCGCGACGGCCTCGAGTTCTGCGGTCCCGCCGTGCTCGCCGAGCACGACCCGTCCCGGCTGTGCTTCCCGATCCGCCTCCCCGGCGGCACCAGGGTCGTCCACGCGATGGCGGAGGTCGAGGCCGCGGCACGCGACGGGCTGATCGAGGGGGTGGTGATCCCGTTCAACGGCGTGCTCGTCACCCGCGACCTGGTCGAGCGGATCGGGCTGCCGCGCGAGGAGTTCTTCATCTGGGGCGACGACGTGGAGTATCTCTGGCGTGCCGAGCGCGCGGGCGCCCGGATCGCCACGGTCGTCGACGCCCACTTCCTGCACCCGGCGGCCGACGACTTGGGCACGCCGATGATGTTCGGCCGGACGACGTACAACCACACCCCCAGCGACCTGAAGCACTACTGCATGGCCCGCAACAACACCCTCAACCTGCGTGCCTACCGCGGCTGGGCGCACGTCCTGCTGTTCTGGCTCAAGACCGTATGGTTCTACCTCTTCACCCGCCGGAAGCCGGGGCGGATCGGTCTCAGCGCCCGCGCCGCCGCCGCCGGTCTGCGCGGCGACTTCACCGGGCACCGGAGGTTCCTCGGGTGACCGCCGAGAGCGTCGCGGTGGTTGTCGTCACCTACAACCGCGCCGAGCTGCTCGAGCGGATGCTCGCCGGCCTGGCGGCGCTCGACCGCGTGCCGGACGCCGTGTACGTCGTCGACAACGCCAGCAGCGACCACACGCCGGACGTGCTGGCCGAGGCGGTCGAGGCCGGCCTGCTGCCGCGCCTGGTGCCGATCGTGTCGAGCGAGAACCGCGGCGGCGCGGGCGGCTTCCACCTCGGGGTCCGGACCGCCTACGAGCAGGGCCACGACGTGATGTGGCTGATGGACGACGACGTGGTGCCGGCGCCGGACTGCCTGACCCGGCTGCTCGCGGTCGGCGGTCCGTGCCTGATCGCGGTCCGCGAGGACACCGCGGGCCGGCTGGTCGAGAAGGCGGCGGTCCGGTTCGACCTGCGCAACCCGCTCGCGATCCGCCCCAAGACGGCCAGCATCGACTCCACCTATGCCAGCCGCTCCGCGATGCCGGCGACCGTGGAGGTGGAGAACGTCGCGTTCGAGGGCTTCCTCGTGCGCCGGGAGGTCGTCGAGCGGATCGGGCTGCCCGACCCGTCGTACTTCATCTTCTACGACGACGTCGACTTCGCCCTACGGGCCCGGCGGGCCGGCTACTCCATCCGCGCGGTGCGCGACGCGGTGCTGGTGCGTCAGCTGGACTTCGACCAGCAGCACGACCTCGCGGGGTGGAAGGGCTACTACATGTACCGCAACCTGTTCGCGGTGCACTTCCGCTACGGCGAGAACCCGCTCGTCCGGCTCAAGCCCTGGCTGATCGCCCTCGCGGTGGTGCTGGCGAGCCCGCTGCGAGGCGGGCGAGGCGAGGTGGGCAACGTCACCCGAGCCCTGCGGGACGCGCGTCGGATGCGGCGGCTCCCGTCCCGATCCGTAGACTGACCGACTGTGCCCAGTCCAGCCAGTGCAGCTCCGAACCCCGGCCAGCCGGATCTGGTCGTCGTCGGCTCCGGCCTGTTCGGCCTGACCATCGCCGAGCGCTGCGCAGCCGACCTCGGCCTGCGGGTGCTGGTGGTCGAGCGGCGCTCCCACATCGGCGGCAACGCCTACAGCGAGCGCGAGCCCGAGACCGGCATCGAGGTCCACAAGTACGGCGCGCACCTGTTCCACACCAGCAACGAGCGGGTCTGGGAGTACGTCAACCGGTTCACCTCGTTCACCGGCTACCAGCACCGGGTCTACGCCAATTACCAGGGCCAGGTCTACTCGTTCCCGATGAACCTGGGCCTGATCAGCCAGTTCTTCGGCCGGTACTTCACCCCCGACGAGGCCCGCGCGCTCATCGCCGAGCAGGCGAGCGAGATCGCCACCGACGAGGCGACCAACCTCGAGGAGAAGGCGATCAGCCTGATCGGCCGCCCGCTCTACGAGGCCTTCGTCAAGGGCTACACCGCCAAGCAGTGGCAGACCGACCCGACCGAGCTGAGCGCGGACATCATCACCCGGCTGCCGGTCCGCTACAGCTTCGACAACCGCTACTTCAACGACAAGTACGAGGGCCTCCCCGTCGACGGCTACACCGCGTGGCTGGAGCGGATGGCCGACCACCCCAACATCGAGGTGGTCCTCGACACCGACTTCCTCGCCGCCGACGGCTTCGCCGACCGGTTCCGCGGCAAGGTCCCGATCGTCTACACCGGCCCGGTGGACGAGTACTTCGGCAACTCCGAGGGCCGGCTCTCCTGGCGGACCGTCGACCTCGAGGCCGAGGTCAAGCAGGTCGACGACTTCCAGGGCTGCGCGGTGATGAACTACAACGACCGCGACGTGCCGTACACCCGGATCCACGAGTTCAAGCACTTCCACCCCGAGCGCACCCACATCAAGGGCAAGACGGTGATCGTGCACGAGTACTCCCGCTTCGCCGAGGCGGACGACGAGCCGTACTACCCGATCAACACCGCCGAGGACCGCGCGAAGCTGCTGAAGTACCGCGACCTCGCCGAGAAGGAGCCGATGGTGCTCTTCGGTGGCCGGCTCGGCACCTACAAGTACCTCGACATGCACATGGCCATCGCCTCGGCGCTGTCGATGTACGACAACCGGCTGCGGCCCTACTTCGCCGACGGCGCCGAGCTCAAGAGCGGGGGAGTGGACGCATGACCGGCACGACCACCCGGTTGCTGCAGCGGCAGATCCTGCCGCTCGACGACGACCTCGACGTGCTGCCGCTCTACCTCGACCCGGAGGAGGCGACGCTCGACGAGGACAAGTACGTCGTGGGCGGCTCCCGGGCCGCCAAGGAGCTCAACAACGCGGCCATCCGCCAGAAGGTCACCACCGGCAAGTCGGTCAAGCCCGACCAGGTGCTCAGCCGGACGGCGGTGCGGATCCCCTCGGGCGAGAAGCTGTCGTTCGGCACCTACTTCAACGGGTTCCCGGCCAGCTACTGGCGGCGCTGGACCGTGGTCTCGGCGGTCACGCTGAGCGTCACCGTCCGCGGTGCCGGCGCCACCGTGGTCGTCAACAAGTCCATGGCCAACGGCCGCCAGCAGAAGGTCGACAGCGCGGTCACCACCGCCGAGGGCCCGACCACGCTGACCTTCGAGCTCAGCCTCACCCCCTTCGTCGACGGCGGCTGGTACTGGTACGACGTGCTCGCCGGCCACGGCGACGTGACCGTCGAGTCGGCGGAGTGGACCGCCGAGGTCCCCGCGGACCGCGCGACGCACGGCACGGTCGACCTCGCGATCACCACGATGAACCGCCCCGACTTCTGCGCCGAGCTGCTCGGCCAGCTGGGGACTCCGGAGCTGCTGCCCTACCTCGACACCGTCTTCGTGATGGAGCAGGGCACCCAGAAGGTCACCGGGAGCGAGCACTTCCCCTCGGCGGAGGCGGGCCTGCAGGGCAGGCTGCGCGTGATCGAGCAGGGCAACCTCGGTGGCTCCGGCGGCTACGCACGCGGCCAGCTCGAGTCGCTGCGCAAGGGCACCGCGACCTACGCGATGATGATGGACGACGACGTCGTCTGCGAGCCCGAGGGGATCATCCGCGCGGTCACCTTCGGCGACCTCGCCAAGCGGCCGACGATCGTCGGTGGCCACATGTTCAGCCTCTTCGCCAAGAGCCGGCTGCACAGCTACGGCGAGATCGTGCACCCGTGGCGGTTCTGGTGGATGTCGCCGCTGGACTCCTACAACGACTGGGACTTCGGCGCGCGCAACCTGCGCTCGGCGCGCTGGCTGCACAAGCGGGTCGACGTGGACTTCAACGGCTGGTTCATGTGCCTGATCCCCCGGCAGGTGATCGCCGATGTGGGGCTGTCCCTCCCGCTCTTCATCAAGTGGGACGACTCCGAGTACGGCCTGCGCGCCAAGGCTGCGGGCTACCCGACCGTGACCTTCCCCGGCGCCGCTGTGTGGCACGTGCCGTGGTCGGACAAGAACGACGCCGTCGACTGGCAGGCCTACTTCCACCTGCGCAACCGGTTCGTCGCGGCGCTGCTGCACTCGGCCTACCCGCGCGGCGGCCGGATGATCCGGGAGAGCCTCAACCACCAGATCGCCCACCTGGTCTCCATGCAGTACTCCACCGCGGAGCTGCGGCTGCAGGCGCTGGAGGACGTCCTGGCGGGGCCCGAGGCGCTGCACGCGATGCTCCCGACCCGGCTCGCCGAGGTCAACGCGCTGCGCAAGCAGTTCACCGACGCCCAGCTCGAGGCGGACCCCGACGCCTTCCCGCCGGTACGTCGCGAGAAGCCTCCCCGCAAGGGCAAGGACATCACCGAGGTGCCGAGCCGGCTCTCGCAGCTGGTCACCGCCGGCCTGGCCCCGATCCGCCAGCTGAGGAAGCCGCGCCCGCTGTCGCGGGAGTTCCCGGAGGCGGAGATCCGGGCGATGGACGCCAAGTGGTACCGGATCGCCGGCTTCGACTCCGCGATCGTGTCGATGAACGACGGCGCGAGCGCGGCGCTCTACGTGCGCGACCAGGAGAAGTTCAAGGACCTGATGAAGCGCACGCTCGAGATCCACGCCCGCTATCGACGCGAGTGGTCGCAGCTGGCCGCGCAGTACCGGGCCGCGCTGCCGGAGATCACCTCGCCGGCCGCCTGGGAGCAGACCTTCGAGCCGTGGCTGGACGACAGCCGGCTGGAGGGGCGCGGGGCGAGCCGCGATGACTGACCAGATCACGCCGCACCGGGTGGAGGCACCGCTCAAGCCCCCGTCGGCGGACAACGGGCTCCTGGCGGTCTTCCAGCGGCGCTACCTCCTCAAGCTGCTCGTCCGCCGCGAGATCAGCGCCCGCTACCAGGGCTCGTTCCTGGGGCTGATGTGGTCCTACATCAACCCGCTGACCCAGTTCTTCATCTACTGGTTCGTGATCGGGTTCCTGTTCCAGCTCCACAAGGACGTGCCGAACTTCCCGCTGCACCTGTTCGCGGCACTGATCCTGGTCCACTTCTTCAACGAGACGTTCAACGCCGGCACCCGGTCGATCATGCGCAACAAGGCGCTGGTGGTGAAGATGGCCATGCCCCGGGAGATGTTCCCGGTGGCGACCATGCTCGTCTCGCTCTACCACGTGGTGCCGCAGGTGATCATCCTGCTGATCGCCTGCCTGCTCTACGGCTGGACGCCCGACCCGGTCGGGATGGCCGCGCTCGTGCTCGCGCTGCTGATCATCGCCGCGATCGGCCTGTCCGGCGCGCTGCTGTTCAGCGCCGCCAACGTGTTCTTCCGCGACTTCGGCAACGCCGTCAACGTGCTGACCAACTTCGTGCGGTTCGGCGTGCCGATGATGTACCCCTTCGCGATGGTCGAGGAGAGGTTCGGTCGGTTCGCGGAGTACTACCTGCTCAACCCGCTCGCCGACGCCGTGCTCCTGTTCCAGCGGGCCTTCTGGGTCGGGACGGTCAGCGACGCCGAGCGGGACAAGATCGTGATGCCCGAGCACCTGCTGACCAACGGGCTGCTGGCGCTCGCCGCCGGCCTGGTGCTGCTGGGCGTCTCCCAGCTGGTGTTCAGCCGGCTCGAGAACAAGATCCCGGAGCGCCTCTGAGATGGCCGAGTCGATCGTCGTCCGCAACGTCACCAAGGAGTTCACCCTCCGCTACCACCGGACCTTCAAGGAGGTCACGGTGGCGAAGGCGCGCGGCCACCAGACCAGTGAGAAGTTCCGCGCCATCGACGACGTCTCGTTCACCGTCGAGCAGGGCGAGTCGATCGGCCTCATGGGGCTCAACGGCTCGGGCAAGAGCACGCTGCTCAAGATGATCAACGGCGTGATGCGGCCCGACGACGGCACGCTGCTCACCCGCGGCCGGATCGCGGGCCTGATCGCCACCGGGGCGGGGTTCCACCCGCAGCTGAGCGGCCGGGAGAACCTGGTGCTCAACGCGGCGATCCTCGGCATGGGCGAGCAGGAGCTCAAGCGCAAGTACGACGACATCGTCGAGTTCGCCGACCTGGGCCGCACCCTCGAGGCGCCGGTGGGTCACTTCTCCTCGGGGCAGAAGGCGCGGCTCGGGTTCGCGGTGGCCATCCACGTCGACTCCGACATCTTCCTGGCCGACGAGGTCCTGGCCGTGGGGGACAAGCCGTTCAAGCGCAAGTGCCTGCGCAAGATGAAGGAGATCCGGCGCAGCGGCCGGACGCTGTTCTACGTGAGCCACTCGGCGCCGTCGGTGAAGAAGATGTGCGACCGGGTGCTCGTGCTGGAGCAGGGGCGGCTGGGCTTCGACGGGGACCCCGACGAGGCGATCCGCTACCTGCACTACGACGCGGCCGACGACGAGGACGAGAACGAGACCGACGAGGAGCTCGGCGCCGACATCTGAGCGCCGGCCACTCAGGGGGACGACCGGGCCGCCGATGGAAATCGGGGGCGCGCGTCCGGCGTGTCGAGTGGAAATTACACTCTTGTAGTTACTCACGAAGCCTTCCCAGGCGGTGTGACGCATGTGAAAGTTGCTACTCGTGTGACTACTTCCCCGCACACGTCTGGAGCACACCACCATGTCGTCGTACACCCCGGAGACCGCAGGGCGCGGCCGCCGCAGCCGGTTCGTCACCCTGTGCCAGCAGCTGCTCGCCCTGGCCGTCGTGGTCGCCGTCCTGACCCCCGCCGCTCGGACCGTCACCATGGACGTCCGTCCGGCGGAGCCCGCCGACGTCGCGCCCGGTGACGTCAGCCTGCGCTCGGCGGAGTTCCCCTCGCGCGTCCCCACCAAGCCGGTGGAGACCGAGGTCGAGGAGTACCCGCTCACCCCGCCGGCCGGGGTGCGTGCCCGGGTGAACCTGCGGGCCACCGCGAAGGCGGCGAACGGCGGTGGCCGGTCCGTCCTCAGCGAGGCGCTGCCGGTCGACGGCTACGGCACGGTCGGGGTCACCTGGTCGCGCGACGCCCACGTCGACCACGACGGCATCGAGGTCAACGTGCGCACCCGCGTCGACGGGAAGTGGACCGGCTGGACGCACGCGGAGTACCACGACGAGCACGGACCGGACCCGAGCACCGCGGAGGGCAAGCGGGCCCGGCCGGGGACCGACGCCGTCCTCGTCGGCGACGTCGAGGCCGTGCAGGTCAAGGTCGACACCGAGAAGGGCGCGCCCGCCGACATGAGGCTCGCGGTGATCGACCCGGGCAAGGAGTCGGCCACGGCGAAGCAGGCGCCCGCGATCGACACCGGCCGCCTCGCTCCCCGACAGGGGGCGACCGACGGCAGCGGCGAGCCGAGCGACGGCGACACCCCCACCGATGGCGACACCCCCACCGAGGGCGACGACCTGTCACTGCAGGCCGGGGCCTTCACCCCCAAGCCGAAGATCTACTCCCGCTCCCAGTGGGGCGCCAACGAGTCGCTCCGCGACAAGCGGTCGCTGAGCTACTACGAGGTGCACGGCGGCTACGTCCACCACACCGTCAACGCCAACGACTACACCTCGTCGCAGGTCCCCGGCATCATCCGGGGGATCTACAGCTACCACACGCGCTCGCGCGGGTGGAGCGACATCGGCTACAACTTCCTCGTCGACCGGTTCGGTCGGGTGTGGGAGGGTCGCGCGGGCGGTGTCGACCGACCGGTGGTGGGCGCGCACACCTCCGGCTACAACCAGTACTCGTTCGCGATGTCGGCCGTCGGGAACTTCGACACGGCCCGCCCGTCCTCGGCGATGATCCGGGCCTACGGCGCGCTGTTCGCCTGGAAGCTCGCGCTGCACGGTGTCGACGCCGGCGACAAGTCCGTCCGGATCGGAGACCGCACCTTCCCGGCGATCAGCGGGCACCGCGACGCCGGCTCCACCGCCTGCCCCGGCCGCTACCTCTACGACAAGCTCTACCGGATCCGCGAGCTCGCCGACGCAGGACAGCGCAGCTTCTCGGGGCGCGAGCTGGAGCAGCACTACGCCGGTGGCGAGACCAACGACCTCCTCGTCCGCCGGGCCAGCGACGGGCGCATCTTCACCTTCGCCCTCGAGCTGACGAGCCGGGGCTGGAAGATCAAGGGCAAGTTCGACACCGGCGTCAACGCCACCTGGGCCCAGCGGATCTACAAGGCCGGAGACTGGGACCGCGACGGGTACAACGACTTCATCGCCCGCCGCCGCAGCGACGGCGCGCTCTTCCTCTACCGAGGCAAGGGGAGCAACCGCTTCCAGGAGCCGGTGATGCTGACGAACCTGCTCGCGAAGGTCGGCCTGCTGACCTCGCCGGGGGACGTCACCGGCGACGGCTACCCCGACCTGATGGCCCAGCCGATCGGCGGCCGGATGCGGGTCTACCCCGGCAAGGGCGGCTCCGGCCTCGGCGTCAAGGACCACAACCTGGCGCACAGCTACGGCGCGTACAGCGCCGTGAGCGGGTCGTCGCACGTTCCGGCCGGACTGGTCGACGGGGACGGCGCACTCGACAGCATCATCCGCTCGGGCTCCACCGTGCGGCTCTACTACGGCAACGGTCCGGGCGGCTGGACGAGCGGCCGGACGCTCGAGGTGTCGGCCGGAGGCTACGACATGCTCGTCGGGGTCGGCCGGCTCGGCCGCAACCGCCAGCCCGACTTCGTGGCTCGCTCGCGCGAGACCGGCCGGCTCTACATCCTGCCGGGGACCACGAGCGGCTGGAAGGGACGGATCCAGCTCAACACGCTCTCCTACAAGCACTACGACCTGATGGTGTAGCGCACCCCAGCCGTCTCGTCCTGGTCGCTCAGGCGGGGAAGCGAGCGGTGGCACGCTCGGCGACGTACGTCGCCTCGAGCTGGTCCCGCTCGGCCCGAGCGACCAGGACGAGCGAGCCGCCCTGCGCGAGCGGCTCGGCGAAGGTGGCCGGCTCGGCGACGGGGTCGGCCACCGACAGCAGGCGGCCGCCGGTGACCAGGGTCCCGGCGGCCGCTGCCGCCCAGAGCTCACGCTGCGACACCTCGCCGGCCGCCGAGGCGAGGGCCGGGTCGTCGGGCCCGGGCGGGTCCCACGGCGTGAAGGCGTCGGGCTGGGACCAGATCTCCACGCCCACGTCGTGCACCCCGGAGGGCAGCGGCTCCGCGAACCGGACGCCGAGGGGCAGCAGGGAGCAGGCGAGCACCACGACGTCGGCGGCGCGGGCCGCCCACGTCGGCAGCGACGCCGGCCCGCAGACCACCGCCTGCACGTCGTCGCCGTCGGTCACCACCAGCCCGGCCGTCCAGGCGGCACCGAGGAACACCGTGCCGAGCCAGTGCGGCGGCAGGTCGACCCGGATCCGGTCGCCGCGCTCGAGGTCCAGCTCGTCCACGAGCAGGGACGAGGCCTTGGCCACCCAGTTCGCATAGGTCGTCACCGAGAGCTCGACCCGCTCGCCGGTGCCGTGGTCGTAGAAGGTGACCAGCGGCTGCCCCGGGTCGTGCTGCAGCCGCTCGGCGAGTACGCCGGAGAACGTGGATCTGGCCGAGGAGGTCACGACGCCGACAATAGGGGGCCGAGGATAGGGTGCCGCGCATGGTCGCTGACGAGATCCCCGGCTTCTGGGCCGTCGTCCCCGCGGGAGGCGCCGGCACCCGGCTCTGGCCGCTGTCCCGCTCCGGATCGCCGAAGTTCCTCCACGACCTCACCGGCTCCGGCCGGACCCTCCTCGAGCAGACCCGGGAGCGGCTGGCGCCGATCGTGGGCGACCGCTTCCTCGTCGTGACCGGCGACGCCCACCGCGAGGCGGTGCGCGGGCAGCTCACCGGGCTGCCGGGCGACGCCGTGCTGGCCGAGCCCTCCGCGCGCGACTCCATGGCCGCCATCGGGCTCGCCGCCGCCGTGCTGGAGCGGCGCGGCGCCGAGGTGATGGGCTCCTTCGCCGCCGACCACGTGATCACCGACGACGCGGTCTTCGTGCGGGTCGTGACCGACGCCGCCGCGGCGGCCCGCGACGGGTGGCTGGTCACCATCGGCATCCAGCCGACCTTCGCCTCCGCGGCGTTCGGCTACATCCACCAGGGCGAGGCCCTGGAGGGCCATCCCGCCGCCCGTCGGGTCGTCGAGTTCGTCGAGAAGCCGTCGGTGCCGGTGGCGGAGGAGTACCTCGCGACCGGGCGCTACCGCTGGAACGCCGGCATGTTCGTTGTCCGGCCCACGGTCCTGCTGGACCTGCTGGCCGAGCAGGACGCCGCCTTCGCCGCCACCCTGCGGACGATCGCCGCCGAGCCGGAGCGCCTACCGGACCTGTGGGACAGCCTGCCCCGGATCGCGATCGACCACGCCGTGGCCGAGCCCGCGGCCGCCGCCGGCAAGGTGGTCACCGTGCCGGGGAGCTTCGGGTGGGACGACGTCGGCGACTTCGACTCGCTGGCCGAGCTGCTGGGGGTCGACGAGGAGTGCACCGTGCTCGGCGACGCCGACGCGGTCCACGTCGCACAGGCGACCGGGCTCGTCGTGCCTGCCTCGGGCCGGGTCGTCGCGGTGATCGGTCTCGACGACGTGGTCGTGGTCGACACCCCCGACGCGCTGCTGGTCACCACGCGCGAGCGCGCCCAGGACGTCAAGGCCGTCGTGGCGGCGCTCAAGGAGAAGGGCCGTACCGACCTGACCTGACCTGACCTGACCCGACCTGATCCGACCGGGCGGATCAGGGGACGTAGGGCTCCGGGGAGTCGGTGAACGGGTACTTGTCCATGAACTCCTGGAGCGCCTCGCCGCTGGTCTCCGAGCAGTACTGCCAGGCGCCGTACTGCTTCTGCTCCTCGGGGTCCAGGCGCCAGTGCGTGAACGCGATGTGCTGACCCTTCGGGAAGTCCTTGCCGTCCTCGCTGGTCCACGGGACGGCCTTGAACTTCAGCCGCTGGTTGGTGTCGTTGGCGTCGAGGCTGGCGGCGATCGCCTTGATGGCGGCGATCTCGGACGAGTCGTCGGCGATGGTCTCGTCGTACCAGAGGATGGTGTAGCCGTGCTCGAGGTTGTGCACGAGCGACTCCAGCTCGGGACGGCTGTCCTCGGTGTAGAAGCGCTCGGCGATCGGGGCCGGCGCCACCCCGGCCTCGTTCCAGTGGGCGCCGAAGGCGGGCGGCGCCTCGTCGTACTCCACCTGGGTGCCGGTCGGCACGTGCTCGCCGCTGCCGGTGGCCTCCTTCTCGGTGATCTTGCCGCACACGTCGGCGCTGGCTCCGATCTCGTCGAGCGGGGTGTTGGCGTAGCGCGCCTTCTCGATCGCCGTGCGCACCGGGTTGTAGGCGGCGACGCCGACGATCAGGAGGGCGATGAGCACGCAGACACCGACGATGACCATGCCCTGACGCTTCTCGGCGCCCTTCTGCTTGCGCCGGATCTCGTCGATGACCTTCTGGCGGTCCGACTTGGCGGACTTGCTGGTCTTGGCCACGGTGCGGGGTACCTCGTCTGTCGGCGGCTGTCGGCGTCGGTGGATCGCGGGCAGTCTACGGAGTCACCGGTCGGAGCCGCAGATCGGTGCCGCGCTCGGCCTCGGGTGCGACGGCCCACCCGTGGGCGAACGCCAGGATGTCGACGGCCGCTCGGGCGCGGGCGTCGCAGGCCACGTCGTCGGCGGAGCGCACGTCGGCCTCGATGCCGGCCCGGCCGAACGCGGCGACCAGCTCGTCGGCGGCGACCGGGCTCCCGAAGGGTGCCCTGCCCGCGGGGTCGCCGGCCACGGCCCGGACGACGGCCTCGCGGGCGCCGTAGCCGAACAGGTCCGCGCCCTCGGGGCGGACCAGCGCCTGAGCGCCCGGGCCGTCGTCGCCGGGCGGCAGGACGAGGTCGGCCCGGCCGCGCAGCACCGCGCAGGGTCGGGCGCCGAGCTTGCCCTGGGCCAGCTCCACGGCGGAGGCGATCTCGTCGGCCACCGCGGGGGCCGTCACGGCGAGCTCGTTGCCGTGGGCGTCGAGCCGACCGGCGAACGACTCGAGCACCCTCAGGCCGGCGGCGCCGATGGCGATGTCGGTCTGGCCCTCCCGCCACGCGCGGCCGGCGGTGTCGGTCACGACGACGCCGACGTTGACGCCCCTGCGCCGGGCGACCGCCGCGCGCAGTGCGCGGGCGGAGGCGTCGGGATCGCGGGGGAGCAGCACCACCGACCCGCGCTCGGTGTTGGAGGCGTCGACGCCCGCCGCCGCCATGGTGAGCCCGAGCCGGTTGCGCACGATCCGGGTGGGCCCCCGGCGCGCCACCAGGCGCTCGGTCTCGGCGTCGACCCACCGCTCGCGGTCGCCGCGCTCGATGCGTCCCTCCGCCTTGCTGACGACCTTGCTCGTCACGACCAGGACGTCGCCGTCGGCCAGGCCGACGGCGGTGAGCGCCGGGTCGAGCACGTCCGCGAGGTCGTCGCCGGGCCGCACCTCGGGGACACCGTCGGGTGCCACCACCCGAAGCTCGACCATCAGGCGCCCTCGGTGACCAGCCGGACCGCCGCGGCGGCCATGGCGGCGGTCGCGTCGTGGTCGGTCATCATCAGCGGCACGGCGGCCGCCGCGACCCCGCCCGCCTCCAGACGGGCGACCTGGGCGGCGTCGCGCTCGTCGACGAGCCAGCCGTCGAGCACGCCGCCGCGGTCCCGGGCGCCGTAGTGGAGCCCGACGCCGGCGGCGCTGACCTCGACGCCGATGGCGGTCAGCATCTGCTCGGCCATGCCGCGGACATGGGTGTCGCCGACGATGGGGGACAGGCCGACCACCCGGGCCGACGTCGAGCGCACGGCCTCTCGCACGCCGGGGACGCCGAGGATGGTGCCGACCGAGACGACGGGGTTGGACGGAGGCAGCACGACGAGGTCGGCGTTCGCGATCGCCTCGACCACGCCGGGTGCCGGTGTGGCCTGGTCGAGGCCGACGAAGAGGACCGTCTCGGCCGGCACCTGGGCGCGCAGCCGGACCCAGTACTCCTGGAAGTGCACGACCCGCCTCCCGCTGGGCGCGTCGGCGTCGGCGATCGCCACGTGGGTCTCCACGCGGTCGTCGGTCATCGGCAGCAGCGCCAGCCGGTCGCCGTACGTGGGCGCCAGCCACCGGCGGCACAGCGCGGCGGTCACCGCGGAGAGGGGATAGCCCGACTCGATCAGCTGGGTGCGCACCAGGTGCGTGGCGATGTCGCGGTCGCCCAGCCCGAACCAGGTCGGCTCCACGCCGTAGGCGGCGAGCTCCTCCTTCGCGCTCCAGGTCTCCTCCCGCCGGCCCCAGCCGCGCTCGGGGTCGATCCCGTCGCCGAGGGTGTACATCACCGTGTCGAGGTCGGGACAGACCTTCAGGCCGTGCACCCACCAGTCGTCGGCGGTGTTGGCGATGACGGTGACCTCCGCGTCGGCGGCCACGCCGGGGATGCTGCCGGAGGCGATGCCGTGGAGGAGGCCCTGCAGGAACCGGGCGCCGCCGATCCCGCCGGACAGCATGGTGAGCCTCGTCAGTGTCGCTTGCACGGGCGCAACTCTGCCGTGTCCGCAGGACCTAGGTCCCAACGGGACCGCATATAGCAGACTCAACCTTGACTCCCGGGGTATGACATGCATGTAATTCCATGTGTGTCGTTCGGGCACGGGGTCGAGTGGTTAGGGGCGAAATCGTGAGGGAACTCTTCCTGGTGGAGGCAGAGTCCGAAGAGGTGGGCTGGCAGGAGCGTGCACTGTGCGCTCAGACCGACCCCGAGGCGTTCTTCCCTGAGAAGGGCGGATCGACGCGGGAGGCCAAGAAGGTCTGCCAGACCTGCGAGGTTCGGATCGAGTGCCTCGAGGCAGCACTGAGCAACGACGAGCGCTTCGGCATCTGGGGCGGGCTGTCCGAGCGGGAGCGGCGCAAGCTGAAGAAGCGCGCGGTCTGATCCCGCGTCGGCCGGGCTCCGGCGGTTTCGGACCGCCGGTCCGGCGGACGTAGGGTTCCACGCTGTGTCGCAGCAACCCGAGGTCGCCGTACTCCTCGTGAGTCACGACGGCGCCTCGTGGCTGCCGGCCGTCCTCGACGGCCTCCGGTCGCAGACCGCCCCCTTCTGCGCCGTGGTGGCCGTCGACACCGGCAGCCGCGACGAGAGCCCCGACCTCCTCGAGTCCGCGCTGGCCGACGGCCCGCCCGCCACCGTCCTCCGCCTGCCCGCCGCCACCGGCTTCCCGGCCGCCGTCGACGAGGGTCTCGCCGCCCTCGACCGCGCGGCCCCCGCGGCGGAGTGGCTGTGGATCCTGCACGATGACAGCCTGCCGGCGCCCGACGCCCTGGCGCGCCTGCTGGCCGCGTCCGCCGAGCGTCCCGACGCCGACATCCTCGGCCCCAAGCTGCGCGAGTGGCCCTCGCTGCGCCGGCTGCTCGAGCTCGGCGTCACTCTCAGCGGCACCGGGCGCCGGGAGACCGGTCTCGAGCGGGGCGAGTACGACCAGGGCCAGCACGACGAGGTCCGCGAGGTGCTCGCGGTCAACACGGCGGGGATGCTCGTGCGCCGCTCGGCGCTGCAGGAGCTGGGCGGCTTCGAGCAGGAGCTCCCCGTGTTCGGCAACGACCTCGACCTCGGCTGGCGTGCCGCGGCCGCCGGCCGGACGACGCTCGTGGTGCCGCAGGCGGTGGTGTTCCACGTCGAGGCGGCCCACCGAGGCGTACGACGCACGGAGCTGACCGGTCGGCACACGCACTTCCAGGAGCGGCGGGCCGCGCTGTTCACCCTGCTCGCCAACGCTCGTGGCGCCGCACTCCCGTTCCAGGTCGTGCGCCTGGCGCTCGGCTCCCTGCTGCGGGTGCTCGGCCTGCTGTGCGTGCGGGCCGTCGGCGAGGCGCTCGACGAGCTCGCCGCGCTCGTCTCGGTGTATCGCCACCCCGGCCGGATTCGCCGGGCGCGCCGCCGACGCGGGGCCGCCGTCGACCCCGACCGCGTCCGGCGGCTCCGTCCGCCCTGGTGGCTGCCCTACCGCCACGGCCTCGACTTCGTGGGAGACCTGGTCGCCGCCGCGACCAACCAGGCGGCCGACGTCGCGGAGCGGCGGCGTGCCGCCGCGCTCGAGCGCGACGCCGCCGGGGCCCCGCCGCCCGCTCGGCACCGCGACGAGGACGAGGACCTGGCCGACGACGGCATCGTGGTCCGGTTCTTCACCAGTCCGGTCGCGCTCGGCATGGCGGTCACCGTGATCGCGCTGCTGATCGGCGTCCGCGAGGTGGTCGGCGGCGTCGCCGGGGGAGCCCTCTCGCCGGCCCCGTCGTCGGTCGGCGACTGGTGGGCGCTCCACCTCCGGTCGTGGCACCCGATCGGCTTCGGCAGCGAGGTGCCGGCGCCGCCGTACGTCCTGTTCCTGGCGGTCGCCGGCATCCCGTTCGGGCCGTCGCTGCTGATGGCGCTGCTGATGGCGCTGTCGGCCCCCGTCGCGCTGTGGGGCGCGTGGCGCTTCCTGCGGGTGGTCTGCCGCCTGGTGACGCCGTACGGCGCGCCGCGGTGGCTGCTGATGTGGGGCGCGGTGACCTGGGCGCTGGTGCCCCTGGCCGCCGGCGCCTGGGGCGGTGGCCGGTGGGGCGTCGTGGTCGCCGCCGCCGTGCTGCCCTGGCTCGCGCACGCGGCCCTCGGCTTCGCCGACCCCGCCGCGGCGCATCGATGGCGAGCCGGCTGGCGGGCCGGACTGCTCCTCGCGCTGCTCACCGCCCTGACGCCGCCGGCGTGGGTCCTGGTCGCCGTGCTGCTGGCGGTGATCCTCGGCTGCGCGACCCGGTTGGTTCCGGGGGAGGTCCGGCAGCGCTCGGTCTGGGGACCGCCGGTCGCCATGCTCGCCGTGCCGCTGGTCGTGCTGGTGCCGTGGTGGCTGCCCGCCCTGCTCTCCGGCGCCTTCCGGGCGACGGTGCTCGACATCGGTCGGTGGCCGACCGAGGCCACGTCGGGATGGGACCTGCTGGCCGGCCGGCTGGGCGACCTGGGCGCCCCCTGGTGGGTCGGCCTCGTGCTTCCGGTCCTCGCGGCCCTCGCGCTGCTGCCCCGCAGGACGCGCGTCCCCGTGGTCGTCTGCTGGCTGGTGGCAGCGGTGGTGGCCGTCGTCGCGGTCCCGCTCGCGACCGTCTCCCTGGACCTGCCCGGCGTCGCCACCCAGCAGCCGGGCGTCGGGGCCGTGCTGCTCCTGCTCCACGGCACGTGGACCACCGCCGCGGTGCTCGGCGGCCTCGCGCTTCGCGACCTCGGCGACCTGCCGCGGCCGGTCCAGGGCGGGGTCGCCGTCGCGGCGCTGGCCGGGGTCGTGGCGCCGCTGGTCGGTCTGGTGTGGTTCGCCGGCTGGGGCGGCGCGGAGCTGACCGACCGCGCGCCGTCGGACGTCCCGGTCTACATGGCCCAGCGAGCCGAGGGCGATCCGGCGGACGGCGTCCTGGTGTTGCGCGGCAGCGTCGCCGACGGGCTCACCTACGACGTGCACCGCGGCGACGGCCCCACGGTCGGCGAGGACGAGATCGCCGCGCTGACCCCCGAGGACCCGGAGGCGACCCGGCTGGTCCGCGCGCTGGTCACCGCACCGTCGCCCGACGCGGTGGGCGAGCTCTCCGACCGCGGCATCCGCTACATCGTGCAGGCGGCCCCCGCGGACGGCGCCGTGGCGGCCAGCCTGGACGCCACCTCCGGCCTGGTGCAGGCCAGCTCCGAGCGCGGGACCCGCGCCTGGGAGGTCACCCCCGAGCCGGCGTCGTTCACCGGGGACGGCTCCTGGCTGCGGCCGCTGCTGCTGCTCGTGCAGCTGGTCGCGATCCCCGTGCTGGTCGTCCTGTCGCTCCCGCCGCTGAGGAGGAACCGCGATGAGTGAGCAAGCCACCGGCCGCCGTGCGGCCCAGCGCAGGGAGCGACGCATCGACGTGCTGGTCGCGCTCGGCATCGCGCTCCTCGCGGTCGTGGCGCTCGCGATCGGGGTGATCGGCGACCAGGAGGACCCGCTGGTTGGCCCGATCCCGCCGGAGACCGCCCGGCTCACCGCCGCGACGGTCGTCTGCCCCGAGGCGGCGAGGCCGCAGGACGGTGGCCCGGTGCGGGTGACGCGGGCTCCGGCCACCGGTGACGGCGACGTGGCGGTGCGCACGGCGCCCCCGGGCGGCGCGGAGCTGGGCGAGCCCTCGGTCCTCGCCGTGCCCGACGACGGCGCGGCCGCCGTGCGGCGCAGCGGCGGCGTCACCGTGATCGAGGGCGAGGGAGCCGCGGCCCCCGGCATCGTCGCCGGGCGCAGCGACCGGCTCGCCGTCCCCGAGTGCCGCGCCCCGTCGTACGACGAGTGGCTGGTCGGCGTCGGCGCGTCGGCCCGCTACTCCACGACCCTCGAGCTGGTGAACCCCGACGACGGTGGTGCGGTCGTCGACATCGCCCTCCACGGCGCGGACGGCCCGGTCGAGGAGCCGGCGCTGCGCGGCATCCAGGTGCCGCCCCACAGCGTGAAGCGGATCGACCTCGCCGAGGCGGCTCCGCGGCGCAGCGCCACCGCCGCGCACGTCACCGTCACCCGCGGCCGGGTGACGCTGACGGCCCGGAACACCTGGGACCCGCTGGGCCGCGGTCGGGTCGCGACGGACTTCCTGCCGGCCCACGCCGCCCCGGCGACCCGGTCCCTGATCCTCGGGGTGGCGCAGGCCCCCGCCAACGCCTCGCTGTTCCTGGCCAACCCCGGTGACGACGAGGTCCGCGCGACGGTCCGCCTGGTCACTCGGGAGTCGGTGTTCACCCCGGCCGGCGCGGAGGAGGTGGCGGTGCCGCCCGGTGCGATGAGCACCGTCGACCTCCGTCCGCTGCTGACCGGCCCGGCGGGCGAGGGCGTGCTGGGCCTCGTCGTCGAGTCCACCGGTCCGCTGGCTGCGTCCGCCCGGATGCTGGTCCGGGGAGACCTGGCACTGCTCGCCCCGGTCCCGGAGCTGCGGGCGCCGGCAGCGGCCGTGCTGCCCTCGGGGCGCAAGACGCTGCTCCTCGGCGGCGCCATCCGCCCGGGGGTGGTGCACGTGCACTCCTTCGACGCGGCCGGCCGGGAGCTGGCGGAGCAGCGGGTCGAGGTCGCTGCCGACCGGGCCGTCTCGGTGCGGCTCCCGCGCGCGGCGGTGCGGGTGACGGTGGAGGCCCGGAACACCCGGATCTCCGCGCTGGTGGCGATGCCCGTGGAGGGGCGCAGCGCCGGTCTCGGCACGCTGCGGCTGCGCCCGGCGGAGGTCAGGGCACGGATCCCGGCCGTCCGACCGCAGTAGCGCCGGTCGGCTCAGTCGTCGTCGGACGGGTAGCGGGGGTCGACCTCGCCGGGCTCGATCCCCAGCAGCTCGGCCACCTGCTCGACGACGACGGTGAGCACCATGGCGGCGAGGTCCGCGCCGTCGCCGGCCCGATGCTCGAGCGGCCGGCGGAAGACGACCAGCCGCGTCGGCGTCGTACCGGAGCCGCGCACGAGCGACGAGAGCGGGACCCGGCCCGAGTCCCAGTCGTCGGGCAGCTGGGGGGTGTCCTCGACGGCGTACTCCACCAGGCCGAGGCGGTCGGCCCACCGCTCCTCGATCTCGGTGACCACGTCGAGCATGATCCGGTCGAACACCTCGCGCCGGCTGCGCGGCTTCGGCGGCCGGTGGACCGAGCCCGGACCGAGCGGACCGACGAGCGGCAGCACGGCGGGGCCCCGCATGCCGCGCCCGCGGCGGTCCCGCCGGCGTCCCCGCGCGAGGTGCTCGCCGCCCTCGTCCGCTCCCGACTCCACGACCAGCGAGCCTATCCGCCACCGGGGCCGTCGAGCGGTACGGTTCCCCGCGTGAGCGTGAGTCCGGCACCCCAGCGCCTGCGCACCTGCTCGCGGACCGCCTGCACGCGCCGCGCGGTGGCGACGCTGACCTACGTGTACGCCGACTCCACCGCCGTGCTCGGCCCGCTGGCGACCTTCGCCGAGCCGCACGCCTACGACCTGTGCGACGTGCACAGCGAGCGCCTGTCCGCACCCCGGGGCTGGGAGGTCGTCCGGCTCGCCCTCGGCACGCAGCAGCAGGGCCCGAGCGGGGACGACCTGCTGGCGCTGGCGGACGCGGTGCGGGAGGCGGCGCGCCCGGTGCCGGCTCCGGCCGAGCAGCCGCGCGAGGCCGGGCGCGAGGTGGCCCGCAAGGGCCACTTGCGCATGCTCACGTCCGACTGACTAGGGTCCGGAGCATGGCCAGTGGCTCCAGCGCGACGACCTCTGCGGACAACCTCGACAAGGTCTTCAAGGCCTACGACGTGCGCGGCACGGTTCCCGACCAGCTCGACGAGGACCTGGCCCGCGCCACCGGCGCGGCCTACGTCGAGGTGCTCGGGGTCGACGCCCTCGTGATCGGCTACGACATGCGCCCCAGCTCGCCGGCGCTCGCCGGCGCGTTCGCCGACGGCGCGACGGCGGCCGGCGCCGACGTGACGATGATCGGGCTGGCCTCTACGGACCAGCTCTACTTCGCCTCCGGGCACCTCGGGCTGCCCGGGGCGATGTTCACCGCCAGCCACAACCCGGCGCAGTACAACGGGATCAAGCTGTGCCGGGCGCACGCCCAGCCGGTCGGCATGGAGAGCGGCCTGGCCGAGATCCGCGACCGGGTCGCCGCCGGCTCCACCGCGGGCTCCGGCCCGGCGGGCGGGAACGGCCCGATCGGCACTCTCACCCAGGACGACGTGCTCCAGGCCTACGCGGCCCACCTGCTGTCCCTCGCGCCGGTCGAGGGCCGCACCATCACGGTGGTGGTCGACGCCGGCAACGGGATGGCCGGCCACACCGCGCCCGCCGTCTTCGACCGGCTCGCCGGGCAGGTGCAGATGGTGCCGATGTACTTCGAGCTCGACGGGACGTTCCCCAACCACGAGGCCAACCCCATCGAGCCGGCGAACCTCGTGGACCTGCAGGCGAAGGTCAAGGAGGTCGGGGCGGATCTGGGCCTGGCCTTCGACGGCGACGCCGACCGCTGCTTCCTCGTCGACGAGCGCGGTGAGCTGGTCTCGCCCTCCACCCTGACGGCCCTGATCGCCGCCCGTGAGCTGCGCAAGGAGCCCGGAGCCACGATCATCCACAACCTGATCACCTCGCGAGCGGTCCCCGAGATCGTCCGCGAGCTCGGCGGCGAGCCGGTGCGCACCCGGGTCGGCCACTCCTACATCAAGGGCACGATGGCCGAGACCGACGCGATCTTCGGCGGCGAGCACAGCGGGCACTTCTACTTCCGGGACTTCTGGCGCGCCGACTCGGGGATGCTGGCCGCGCTGCACGCCATGGCCGCGCTCGCCGAGTCCGACGGCACCATGTCCGACCTCCTCGCCGAGTTCGAGCGCTACCCGATGAGCGGCGAGATCAACAGCACCGTCGACGACCAGGCCGCGGTGCTCGCGGCCCTGGAGCAGGAGTACGGCGCCCGCGAGGGCGTCACCGTCGACCGGCTCGACGGGCTGAGCGTCAGCCACGCCGACTGGGCGTTCAACGTGCGCGCCTCCAACACCGAGCCGCTGCTGCGGCTCAACGCCGAAGGGAAGGACGAGTCCACCATGGCCCGAGTCCGCGACGAGGTCCTCGCGATCATCCGCGGTGGCCAGGCAGGAGCAGCCCGGTGAGCGCGGGCGAGCGGCACGGGATCTCCGAGGAGCTCCTGGCGATCATCGTGTGCCCGAACTGCCGGTCCGACCTCGACCTCACCGACACCCCGGAGCTGGTCTGCACCGGCTGCGGCCTCGCCTATCCCGTCCGCGACGGCATCCCGGTGCTCCTCGTCGACGAGGCCCGCAAGCCGGGCTGAGGAGGCAGGCGATGGTCTGGTTCGACGAGTCCCGGCTGGACGACGAGGTGGCGCTCGGCTCGGCCGACCTGCGGCTGCGCACCCTCGCCGAGTCCGGATCCCGCGTACGACGCGAGGTCGACGAGGCCGCGGAGGCGATCGCCGAGGCCGTCGCCCGGTCCAGCGAGACCCGCCCCCGGGCGGTGCTCGCGGCCGGTCCGGACTCCCGGCTGCTGCGGGCGGTGCTCGAGCCGTTCTGCCCGGTGCCGTTCGTGGCCTGGCCCTCGCCGTCGATGCCGGGATGGGCCGGCAGCCTCGACCTGGTCGTGGTGCTCGCGCCGGAGGGCTCCGACCCCGGCACGGCCTCCGCGGTCGCCGAGGCGGCCCGCCGCGGCTGCCAGCTGGTGGTGGCGTGCCCGCCGGGCTCGATGGTGGCCGAGCACGCCGCCGGGCGGTGGACGACGATCCTGCCGACCAGCACCGGCGACCAGCTCGCCATCGCCGTCGCCGTGCTGTCCTTCCTCCACCAGGTGCAGCTGGCCCCGACCGCCGACCCCGACGCCGTTGCCGACGCCCTCGACCACGTCGCGATCAGCTGCTCGCCCCACCGCGACCTCTCCATCAACCCGGCGAAGATGCTGGCGATCTCGCTGGCCGACGCCAACCCGCTGCTGTGGGGCGGGTCGGTCCTCGCCGCGCGCGCCGCGCGCCGGGTGGCGGAGTCCATCCGTCGTACCTCCGGGCGGACCGCGCTGGCGGGGGACTGCGAGCACCTGCTCCCCGTGATCGAGGCGGCCCGACCGCGCAACGTCTTCGCCGACCCGGTCGCCGACGGCGCGGGGGACCGGCGGCCGGTGCTGGTCGTCCTCGACGACGGCATCGACGACCCCGTCGCCCGCACCGACCGGGGCCGGCTCGAAGAGGCGGCGCAGGACCACGACGTCCGGGTGGAGACGGTCACCACGGAGTCCGACGGCGAGGTGGCCCGCTACGCGTCGCTGCTGCTCCACGGCACCTACGCCGCGGAGTACCTCCGCCTGGGGCTGGTCGACGACTGAGGCGTGGCCCGGGTCACTCCCGCGTATGGCAGGGGGCCGTGCCGGGTAGCGAAGGATCATGGCCGCCTCGAGGGACCCGTGGCTCGACAACGCCAAGATGGCACTCATCCTGCTCGTCGTCGTCGGCCACACCTGGGCCCTGCTCCCGGCCGACGGACCGGGCGGCCGGGTCTACGACTTCCTCTACCTGTGGCACATGCCGGCCTTCATCTTCATCTCCGGCTACCTCTCCCGCGCGTTCGAGTACGCCCCCGAGCGGATGTGGCAGCTGGTGCGGACGCTGCTCGTGCCGTACGTCCTGTTCGAGGCGGCGCTCGCGGTGTTCCGCGTCCACGTCGGCGGGGAGCAGATCCAGGATCTGTTCACCGACCCGCACTTCCCCCTGTGGTACCTGCTGGCGCTGGTGGTGTGGCGCCTGCTGACCCCGCTGTTCCGGCCGATGTGGGGCGGCGTGGTCGTCGCGGTCGCGGTCTGCCTCGCCGGCGGCTTCGTCGGCGGCGAGCCGGCCAAGGTGATGGACGTCGCCCGCATCCTCGGCTTCCTGCCGTTCTTCGTGCTCGGCCTCAAGGCGACGCCGGAGCGGCTGGGCTGGCTGCGCGGCCGGTTCCCGGCCGCTCTCGGCCTCGCGGTCCTCGGCGTGCTGTGGCTGCTGGCGGGCAGCCTCGACCGGTGGGCCGAGCGCACCTACCTCTACTACCGGCCCTACGAGCTCGTCGACGCCTCCGACACCGAGGTGGTCCTCACCCGCCTGCTGCTGGTGGTCGTGGGCATGGCCGGCGCGCTGGCGTTCCTCGCGCTGGTGCCGCGGTGGAACGGCTGGTTCGCCCGGATGGGGTCGGCGACCCTCGTCGTCTACCTCTTCCACGGGTTCGGGGTGAAGGGCCTGGAGTACGTCGGCTTCCAGCCGTGGGCCGCCGAGCGCAGCTGGCTCGGGTTCCTCACCGCCACGGCGGTCGGCGCCGCGCTGGCGCTGCTCCTGGCGTCGCCGCCGGTCCGCCGGGCGCTGCAGCACGTGGTCGACCCCTGGACGTCCGCGCAGCGGGAGGTTAAGGACGCGGTCCGGCTGACGGCCGTCGCCCAGGAGCCGGACGTCGAGCACGAGCAGGCGGGCGAGCGGGCTCTCGCCGGCCGGTAGCCTTCGCGCCATGTCCCTCACCGTGACCGTCGCCGGAGTGTTCGCGTGAGCGCCGGCCTGTTCGGGCTGCTCGACGACGTCGCCGCCATCGCCAAGCTGGCCGCCGCCTCGGTCGACGACGTGGGTGCTGCCGCCGGCCGCGCCACCACCAAGGCCGCCGGGGTCGTCGTCGACGACACGGCGGTGACACCGCAGTACGTCCACGGGGTCGCCGCCGACCGCGAGCTGCCCATCGTCAAGCGGATCGCGATCGGCTCGATCCGCAACAAGCTGCTGCTGATCCTCCCGGCGGCGCTCCTGCTCAGCGAGTTCCTCCCCGACCTGCTGCCGATCATCCTCATGCTCGGCGGTGCGTTCCTGGCCTACGAGGGCGCGCACAAGATCTGGCACAAGCTCTCCGCCCACGACGACCACCCGGTCCCCGTCGTCGAGATCGGTCCCGAGGCGGAGAAGCAGATGATCGCCGGAGCCATCCGGACCGACCTGATCCTCTCCGCGGAGATCATGGTGATCGCGCTCGACGAGGTGGCCGCCGAGGGCTTCTGGTCGCGGCTGGCGATCCTGGTCGTGGTGGCCATCGCCATCACCATCGTCGTGTACGGCGTGGTCGCGGCGATCGTGAAGATGGACGACACCGGCCTGCTGCTGACCCAGCGCCGGTCCGGCCTCGCCCAGCGGGTGGGCCACGGCCTGGTCGCGGCGATGCCGCGGCTGCTGGCCGTGATCTCGGTGGTCGGCACGGTCGCGATGCTGTGGGTGGGCGGTCACATCCTGCTCGTCAACGTGCACGAGGTGGGCTGGTGGGACGCGCCGTACGACTGGGTCCACGGGCTCGAGCACGACGTCGAGCACGCCGTCCACGGCTTCCTCGGCGCCACCCTCGCCTGGCTGGTCAACACCGGCATCTCCGCTGTCATCGGCCTCGGCGTCGGCGCCGTCGTGGTGACGGTGGTGGCCCTGCTCCCGTTCGGCCGGGCGAAGGACCCGCTCGAGCCCGGCCACGAGGACGCGACGGGACATTCCTAGGGATTCACCCAGACCCGATCTGCGCTTGTAGGGTGGTGCAGGTCATGCGCGGGAGATCCCGAATGAGCGCAGATGCGCCGCAGGACGAAGAACTTCCGAGCCTCGAGGACCACATTTCATGGACTACAAGGTTGCTGACCTGAGCCTGGCCGAGTACGGCCGCAAGGAGCTCTCCCTCGCCGAGCACGAGATGCCCGGCCTGATGGCGCTGCGCGAGCGCTACGGTGACAGCAAGCCGCTGGCCGGCGCGCGGATCGCCGGCTCGCTGCACATGACGATCCAGACCGGTGTCCTCATCGAGACCCTGGTCGCGCTCGGCGCCGACGTGCGCTGGGCGTCCTGCAACATCTTCTCCACCCAGGACCACGCCGCGGCCGCGGTCGTCGTCGGCCCCGAGGGCACGGTCGACAACCCGACCGGCACCCCGGTGTTCGCCTGGAAGGGCGAGACCCTCGCGGAGTACTGGGACCTTGCGGAGAAGGTCTTCGACTTCACCGACGAGTCCGGCAACCCGGTCGGCCCCAACATGCTGCTCGACGACGGCGGCGACATCACGCTCCTCGTGCACAAGGGCGTGGAGTTCGAGAAGGCCGGCGCCGTGCCCGGTCCGGAGACCACCGAGAACGAGGAGTTCAAGGAGGTGCTGCGCGTCCTGGGCCGCTCGCTCGACAACGACCCGCAGCGCTGGACCAACATCGCCAACGGCATCAAGGGCGTCTCCGAGGAGACCACCACCGGCGTGCTCCGGCTCTACGACCGGTTCAAGGAGGGCTCGCTCCTCTTCCCGGCGATCAACGTCAACGACTCGGTCACCAAGTCGAAGTTCGACAACAAGTACGGCTGCCGCCACTCCCTGATCGACGGCATCAACCGAGCCACCGACGTCATGATCGGCGGCAAGGTCGCCGTCGTCTGCGGCTACGGCGACGTCGGCAAGGGCTCCGCGGAGTCCCTCCGGGGCCAGGGCGCCCGGGTCATCGTGACCGAGATCGACCCGATCTGCGCGCTGCAGGCGGCGATGGACGGCTACGAGGTCCGGCGGCTGGAGTCGGTCGTCGAGTTCGCGGACATCTTCATCACCACGACGGGCAACTTCGACATCATCCGTGTCGAGCACTTCGAGAAGATGAAGAACCAGGCCATCGTCGGCAACATCGGCCACTTCGACAACGAGATCAACATGGCCGGCCTGGCGAAGATCCCGGGCATCGTCAAGGACGAGATCAAGCCGCAGGTCCACCAGTGGATCTTCCCCGACGGCAAGAAGGTCATCGTGCTGTCCGAGGGCCGGCTGCTCAACCTCGGCAATGCGACCGGCCACCCGTCGTTCGTCATGTCGAACTCCTTCACCAACCAGGTCCTCGCGCAGATCGAGCTCTTCACCAAGACCGACGAGTACCCGGTCGGCGTCTACGTGCTGCCCAAGCACCTCGACGAGGAGGTCGCCCGACTGCACCTCGACGCGCTCGGCGTCGAGCTCACCGAGCTCACCCAGGAGCAGGCCGACTACCTCGGTGTCCCGGTCGAGGGCCCCTACAAGTCCGACCACTACCGCTACTGAGTCAAATAGCGCGAGCGCGTCTCCGGCGTCGAGGGAGGCAGCAAGCTGCCTGAGCGGCGCCTCCCGCCGCGCTGCCGCGCAGGGCTCGACAGCGCGAGCGCGTCTCCGGCGTCGAGGGAGGCAGCAAGCTGCCTGAGCGGCGCCTCCCGCCGCGCTGCCGCGCAGGGCTCGACAGCGCGAGCGCGTCTCCGGCGTCGAGGGAGGCAGCAAGCTGCCTGAGCGGCGCAACGGCTCGAGCACCGGAGCCCCGCACTCTCCGGGAGTGCGGGGCTCCACCCGTTCCGGACCTAGGATTGCGCCCATGACCCAGCCCGCCGGAGCGTCGTACCCGACGAAGGGGCGCGTCCTCGTCGTCGACGACGACGCGCCGCTCGCGGAGATGCTCGGCATCGTGCTGGGGCAGGAGGGCTTCGAGAGCCGGGTCTGTCTCCGGGGCGATGCGGCGCTCGCGGTGTTCCGCGACTACCGCCCCGACCTGGTGCTGCTGGACCTGATGCTGCCCGGCAAGGACGGCATCGACGTCTGCAAGGAGATCCGCGCCGAGTCCGGCGTGCCGATCGTGATGCTGACGGCGAAGGGCGACACCGTCGACGTCGTCGTCGGCCTCGAGTCGGGCGCCGACGACTACGTCGTCAAGCCGTTCAAGCCCAAGGAGCTGGTCGCCCGGATCCGCGCCCGCGTACGACGCACCGAGGCCGTGCCGCAGGAGACGCTCACGATCAGGGACATCACCATCGACGTCGCCGGTCACTCGGTGACCCGCGGCGGCGAGGAGGTGCAGCTGACCCCGCTGGAGTTCGACCTCCTGCTGTGCCTGGCGCGCCGGCCGGGCCAGGTGTTCAGCCGCCAGGTGCTGCTGGAGGAGGTCTGGGGCTACCAGCACGCCGCGGACACCCGGCTGGTCAACGTGCACGTCCAGCGTCTCCGGTCCAAGGTCGAGCACGACCCGGAGCATCCCGAGATCGTGCTGACCGTGCGCGGCGTCGGCTACAAGGCCGGCTCGGCCTAGGCGGGGCGGGACACCCGTGGCCGGGGCCCTCCGGAGCTCGTGGGCGAGGCTCTCGCCCGGCATCCGCCGCGCCCTGACCTTCTGGCGGCGGTCGATCCAGGCACGCGTCGTGGTCAGCACCGTGGTGCTGTCGGCCGTGATCGTGAGCGTCGTCGGCTGGTACCTCCTGCAGCAGACCCGGGAGGGCCTGCTCGACCACCGGGTCGAGGTGGTGCTCGGCGAGGTCGACGCGGAGGTGGGCGACGCGCGCGACCGGCTGGCTGCCGCGTCCGGCACGGAGGTCAACGCGGGCCGGCAGCAGCGCGACCTGGTCGACGAGATCATCAACCGTGGGGAGACGCGCGGGTTCAGCGTGGTGCTCGCCGGGCCGGAGGGCGACGACCCACCGCTGCGCGAGGGGGGCGGGGAGTACACCAGCGGGCTCGACCTGCGCAGCGTGCCGACCAACCTCGAGAACCACTTCGACGGCGTCAACCGCCGCACCGCCTGGACCTACAGCGAGATCACCCGCACCCAGGACGGGAAGGTCACCACGGTGCCCGGCGTGGTGGTCGGGTCCCAGGTCCAGCTGCCGTCGGACGGCAACACCTACACCCTCTACTTCCTGTTCCCCCTCACCGAGGAGGAGGAGACCCTGGGCCTGGTCACCCGTGCGCTGCTCACCGCGGCCGGCCTGCTCCTGGCCCTGGTCGCCGGGCTCACCTGGCTGGTGACCCGGCAGGTGGTCACGCCCGTCCGCCTCGCGCGCCGCGTCGCCGAGCGGCTGGCGTCGGGCCGGCTCCAGGAGCGCCTGGAGGTGACCGGCGAGGACGACATCGCGCGGCTGGCCTACTCGTTCAACCAGATGGCCTCCAACCTCCAGCGGCAGATCCGCCAGCTGGAGGAGCTCAGCTGGGTGCAGCGCCGGTTCGTCTCCGACGTGTCCCACGAGCTGCGCACCCCGCTCACCACCGTCCGGATGGCCTCCGACGTGCTGCACGACGCGCGCGCCGACTTCGACCCGTCGACGGCCCGCGCGGCCGAGCTGCTGCAGGCCGAGCTGGACCGCTTCGAGAACCTCCTGGTCGACCTGCTCGAGATCAGCCGCTTCGACGCGGGCGCGGTGGTCCTCGACACCGAGGACATCAACCTGCTGGACCTCGTCCACCGGGTGGTCGACGCCGCTCGGCCACTGGCCGACCAGCGCGGGGTGCGGGTCGTCGTCGAGCACCCGCCGTCCCCGGTGCGGGCCGAGGTCGACGCCCGTCGCGTGGAGCGGATCGTGCGCAACCTGGTCACCAACGCCATCGACCACGCCGCCCACGACGACCCCGACGAGGTCGTGGTCGTGCGGCTGGCCGCCGACGCCGAGGCCGCCGCGATCACGGTCCGCGACCACGGCGTCGGGCTGGCGCCGGGCGAGGCGGCCATGGTGTTCAACCGGTTCTGGCGCTCCGACCCCGCCCGCGCGCGCACGAGCGGCGGCACCGGCCTCGGTCTCGCGATCGCGCAGGAGGACGCCCACCTCCACGGCGGCTGGCTCCAGGCCTGGGGCCGCAGCGGGCAGGGGGCCCAGTTCCGGCTGACCGTGCCCCGGCGTGCCGGGGCGCCGGTGCGGCGCAGCCCGCTGCCGCTCGTGCCGCGCGACGCGGCGTCCAGCGACGCCGCGATGGTGACCGAGCGGACCACCGTCGTGCCCACGGGGGAGGGGAGCCTGCCGTGAGCCGTCGGGTGCCGCCCCTCCTCGCCGCACTCCTCGCCGTGGTGCTCCTCGGCGGGTGCGTCGGCCTGCCCGACGAGGGTCCGGTCGTCGAGAGCAGCGTGACGGAGGAGCAGGACGCTCACCGGCCCAGCGACATCGACGCCCGGCCCCCGGTGCCGGGCGCGTCCCGCACCGAGGTGGTCACCGGCTTCCTCGAGGCGATGACCGCGTGGCCGGTGCAGACCAGCGTCGCGAAGCAGTACCTCACCGACGAGGCGGCCGGGCAGTGGAACCCCGAGCGGGAGACGATCGTGTACGGCGACGCGCTGCCTGCCCGCGAGCTCGGCGGCGAGGTCTCCGTCGAGCTGACCGCGGCCGACCGCCTCGACGAGATGGGCGCCTGGCGTGGTCCGCTGCCCGACGACGAGATGACGCTGCGCTTCCGAATCACGATCAAGGACGGCGAGTTCCGGATCAGCGACCTCCGCGACGCCCTGGTCGTGCCGGCGCCCTGGTTCCAGCAGCGCTACCGCCAGGTCTCGCTGTACTACTTCGACCCGATCGCCAGCATCCTGGTGCCGGAGCCGGTGTTCGTGCCCAAGGGCGACCAGCTCGCGACCACGCTGGTGTCGGCGCTGTTCGCCGGCCCGCCGCCGCGGGTGCGGGGACTCGTCCGGAGCTTCCTCCCGCGGGGGTTGAGCGTGGGCCTCTCCGTGCCGGTCGACGAGGAGGGCGTCGCCGCGATCACCCTGGTGGGCGACGCTCCCAGCGTGCGCCCGGAGGCGGCCGAGCTGCTTCTCGCCCAGCTCGCGTGGACGTTGCGCCAGGACAGCCACATCACCGCGTTCCGCGTCAGCGTCGGCGGCACCGACCTGGCGATCCCCGGGGGTGGCACGACGTACCCGGTCGACGGTGCGGCCCGCTTCGACCCGGCCGGTGCCGACGCGACGACGCAGCTGTTCGGGACCAGCCGCGGCCGGTTGCTCTCGGGCGGCAGCGGTGCGCTGGTCCCGGCGACCGGCCCCTTCGGGGAGGAGTCCGCCGGGATCCTCGAGGTCACGGCGAGCACCGACGGCGACCGCGCGGCCGCGGTCGACCAGGGCGGTCGACGGCTGCGCCTGGCGCCCGTCGAGGACCCGGCGGGTGCGCCGGCGCAGACCGTGCTCACCACCAACGGGACGTTCGCCAAGCCGACCTGGGACCACCGGGGCCGGCTCTGGGTGCTCGAGCGGCGCCAGGGCGCCGCGGTGGTGTGGTCGGTCCGCGGATCGCGGGCGCGCCGGGTCGACGTACCGGGCATCTCCGGCCGCCGTGCGCACCGGCTGCTGGTCTCCCGCGACGGCACCCGGCTGATCGGCGTGGTCCGCACCGCCGCCGGTGACGAGGTGGTCGGGGCGCGGGTGGTGCTCGACCGGCGCGGCCGGGTGGCCCGGGTGCGCGAGCCGTTCGTCGTCCGGGCGGCGGAGGGGAGCCGGATCCAGGACATCGCCTGGAACGGCCCGGTGCACCTCGCGCTGCTCACCCCGACGCAGCCGCGGGCCCTCTACGAGGTGGACAACGTGCCCGTCGACGGTGCGGCGATCGGCGCCGACGCGCTCTCCACCCTGGTGCCCGGCGACGTGATCGGCCTGGCCGGCAGTCCCACGCCGCGCGCGGCCACCCTCGCCATCTACGCCGACCACTACGCCGACGTCGTGACGCAGGAGGAGTACGACGTCGACGTGGCGCCGCTCGACCAGCTCGACTACTCGGGGTAGCTCCGGCCCCGCCGTCGGACCGCACGATGGCGGCGGTCCACAGCCCGCGCGGCCCGGCTTGTGTCCCGCACCGCCCGGCTGCTGGTCTGGCCCGATGCCTGCCCGCCCGATGCGCCACGATCCCGTGCGGGTCCTCCCGATGCTCGCCGACGGGCTCGTGGACCTGCTGCTCGGGTCGGCCTGCGTGGGGTGCGGTCGGCCGGGCAGGGTCCTGTGCGAGGGCTGCCGCGGCTCGCTGCCGGACGGGGCGGCGCTCGCCTGGCCGTCGCCCGTGCCGCCCGGGCTGGTGCCACCGTTCGCCACCGGGCCCTACGACGCGGTGGTGCGGGCCATGGTGCTGGCCCACAAGGAGAAGCGGGCCCTGGCGCTCGCGCGGCCGCTCGGCGGCCTCCTCGCACAGGCCGCCGCGGTGGCGCTGGACTCCACGGCCACCGCCCGGGACGACCCCGTCGTGCTGGTGCCGGTGCCGTCCCGCCCGGCCGCCGTCCGCCAGCGGGGTCACGACGCGACCCTCGCGATGACCAGGTTCGCCGTCCGGGCCCTCGTGGCGGCGGGCCGGCCGGCGACCGTCGGCCGGCTCCTCCGCCTGCGGCCCGGCGTCGCCGACCAGTCCGGGCTCGACGCCCGCGGGCGCGCCGCCAACCTCGCCGGCTCGATGACCGCCCCGGCGCGGCTCGTCCGGCGGCTGGGTGAGCGCGTCCCGCGGGCCCACGTCGTGGTGTGCGACGACGTGCTCACCACCGGCGCGACCCTGCGCGAGGCGCAGCGCGCGCTGGAGTCGGCCGGCCTCGCCGTACGGGCCGCGGCGGCCGTGGCCGCGACCGCGAGGAGGGTGCCGCCGCCGCGATCGGCGGCAAGCCTTCCGCCGTCACCACCGACCGACTAACGTCTCAACATGGAGTCCGCCCGGGTCCGTGGTTGCGCCGCACAGGCCGGGCAGGAGCCCTGCCGGTGCCGGCAAGCCGAGGCCAGTCGCAGGCGAAACGGCCCACGTAAGTCGGCGCTCGCGCCGACGATCACGGTGCGGCTTAGTCGTAAGTCCTGCCCCGGGTCGGCCGCCGGATGCGGTCGCCCCCGGGAGAAGGTCAGTAGTGGCAACAAGCTGCGAGCGCCTCAGCAGGCGGGTGTGGGGACGAAGACCAGGTCGGCCGGGCGGACTCCACCCGCGCGTCTCCGCGGAGCGTCGCTCCGCGTCGTGCGGGGCCTGCCTCGACCTGCACAACCGAAGAACCCATCAACCAACACGTGGAGGTAACGATGGACGTCGTGGTCACCGGACGGCACTGCGAGATCTCGGAGAGGTTCCGGGCGCATGCCGCCGAGAAGCTCGCGAAGCTCGAGAAGCACGACCACCGCATCATGCGGGTGCACGTCGAGGTCGACTGCGAACCGAATCCGCGACAGCACGACCATGCCGTCCACGTGGAGCTCACCGCCTACTCGAAGGGGCCGGTGATCCGCGCCGAGGCCGCGGCCGACGAGAAGATGGGCGCCCTCGACCTCGCCCTGGACAAGATGGCCGCGCAGATGCGCAAGGCGGCCGACCGCCGCCGCGTGCACCGCGGGCGTCGGACTCCCGTCTCGGTCGCCCAGGCGCTCTCAGCCGTCCCGGTGGACGGGATGGAGGAGCCTGCGCCGGCGGACGACACGGTGGAGGAGCGGCAGGTCGGGCCGATCACCGTGACCGGTGACGGCCCGCTGGTGGTGCGTGAGAAGACCCACCCGGCCAGCCCGATGACCCTCGACCAGGCGCTGTACGAGATGGAGCTCGTGGGCCACGACTTCTACCTCTTCGTCGACAAGGAGAGCGAACGTCCGTCCGTTGTCTACCGGCGCAAGGGGTACGACTACGGCGTGATCTCGCTCGACCTGGGCGAGCGGGAGAGCTGAGAGGCGCGGAGCGACCCGCCCCCGGCACGTTGTTGGTGAACGTGTCATGATGCGGCGGTGGCGAGTGGGACTCTGTCGGCGGCCGGACCGGGACAACCGGTGACCGAGCCGGTGCGCGTGCTGGTGGTCGACGACCAGGAGCTCTTCCGGCGCGGCCTGACGATGCTGCTGGGCATCGAGGAGGGCATCGACGTCGTCGGCGAGGCCGGCGACGGCGCCGAGGGCGTCGACCTCGCGGTGAGCACCGTGCCCGACGTGGTGCTGCTCGACGTGCGCATGCCGAAGAAGTCCGGGATCGAGGCGTGCGTCGCGATCAAGGAGGCGGTCCCGATGACGAAGATCATCATGCTGACCGTCTCCGACGAGGAGGCCGACCTCTACGAGGCGGTGAAGAGCGGCGCCTCCGGCTACCTGCTCAAGGACTCCTCGATCGAGGAGGTGGCGCAGGGCATCCGCGTCGTCGCCGACGGCCAGTCCCTGATCAGCCCGTCGATGGCGGCCAAGCTGATCACCGAGTTCAAGACGATGTCGAAGCCCGAGCGGTCGCAGGGGCCCGCCCTCAAGCTCACCGACCGCGAGCTCGAGGTGCTGCGCCTGGTCGCCAAGGGCCTCAGCAACCGCGACGTCGCCAGCCAGCTCGCGATCAGCGAGAACACGGTCAAGAACCACGTCCGCAACATGCTGGAGAAGCTGCAGCTGCACTCCCGGATGGAGGCGGTCATGTACGCCGTCCGTGCCAAGCTGGTCGAGCTGGACTGAGGCCGCCCGCCGGGCCGCTCTGTCGGCTCTTGTCGGTCCGGTCGGTCTTGCCGGTCCTGTCGGTCCTGTCGGTGCCGCCTCCTAGGGTTGCCGCGTGCCCACCACCCAGTCGCTGTCGCGCGCCCAGGCCCGGCGGGTCGCGCTCGCGGCGCAGGGGTTCACCGACCCGCCGCACGCCTCGCCGACGATGCGCACGTTCGCGCGCACCCTCGAGCGGACCGGCGTGCTCCAGGTCGACAGCGTCAACGTGCTCCAGCGCGCCCACTTCATGCCGCTCTACTCGCGGATGGGTCCCTACGACCCCGACCTGCTGCGGCGGGCGGCCTCCGGCCGTCGCCGCCGGATCGTGGAGTACTGGGCTCACGTCCAGGCGTTCATGCCCGTCGAGCTCTGGCCCGTGATGGAGTTCCGGAGGCGGTACTACCGGGAGCAGCGCGGCAAGTGGTGGAGGTCGGTCGACGACGACCACGCCGGTGCGGTCCTGGCGGAGGTACGCCGCCGCGGACGCGCCGTCACCGCCCGCGACCTCGACGACGGCACGCCGCGGGCCCGGGAGCACTGGGGCTGGAACTGGTCGCAGGCGCGGGTCGCGCTCGACTACCTCTACATGTCCGGTGAGCTCGCGATCGCCGGCCGCAACCAGCAGTTCGAGGTGCAGTACGACGTCCCCGAGCGCGTGCTGCCGCCGGCGGTGCTCGCCCAGCCGTCGTTGACCGAGGCGGAGGCCCACGTGGAGCTGGTCCGCCGGGCCGCTCGGTCGCACGGCGTCGCCAGCGCCCACTGCCTCGCCGACTACTACCGCACCGGCGTGACGCCCGCGCGTGCCGCTGCGGAGAAGCTGGTCGCGGCCGGCGAGCTGGAGCGGGTCACGGTGGAGGGGTGGCGACGGCCCGCCTACCTGCACCGGGACGCACGGCTGCCCCGGCGGGTCCGGGCCCGCGCGCTGCTCAGCCCCTTCGACCCGGTCGTGTGGGAGCGGGCCCGCACGGAGGCCCTGTTCGACTTCCACTACCGGATCGAGATCTACACCCCGGCCGCGAAGCGGGTGCACGGCTACTACGTGCTGCCCTTCCTGCTCGGCGACCGGATCGTGGCGCGGGTCGACCTCAAGGCCGACCGGGCGACGGGCAGGCTCCTCGTCCCCGCCGCCTTCGCGGAGGCCGCTGCGCCGCCGGACACCGCGGCCGAGCTCGCGGCCGAGCTGGGTCGGCTCGCCGGCTGGCTCGGCCTCGACGTGATCGAGGTCGGTTCGAAGGGCGACCTGGCCCCAGCGCTGGCGCTGGAGCTCAGCGCACGCGCAGCCTCCTGAGCAGCCGCAGCTGCGCGTTGCCGAGACCGACGAACCTCTCCAGCGTCATCGACGGCGGCGGGCCGAGGGGCACCAGGCGCTGGGTTGCGACGGTCTGCGACTCGGTGTACTTGCGGATGCCCTCGGCGCCGTGCCGGCGGCCCAGGCCGCTGTCACCCATGCCGCCCATGCCGGCCTCGATCGAGCCGGCGGCGGCCGCGGCACCGTCGTTGACGTTCACCGAGCCCGCCCGGACGCGCTGCGCCATCTTCTCGGCGGCGTCGACGTCGCGCGACCAGATGCTGGCGGACAGGCCGTAGCTGCCCTCGTTGGCCTTGACCAGCGCCTCGTGGTCGTTGCCGACCCGGTAGAGCGAGACCACCGGACCGAACGTCTCGTCGAGGCAGACCGGCATGTCGGCGGTGACCCCCTCCAGCACGGTGGGCTCGTAGACGAGCGGGCCCAGGTCGGGACGGGCCCGGCCGCCGGCGACGACCGTCGCTCCCGCCGCGACGGCGGAGTCGACGTGGGCGGTCACCGTGTCGAGCTGGGCCTGCGACGCGAGCGAGCCGACGTCGACGGTGAAGTCGAAGGTCTGGCCGAGCCTCAGCGCTGCGGTCGCCGACACGAGAGCGTCGCGGAAGGCGTCGTACACGGCCTCGTGGACGATCACCCGCTCGACGTGGATGCACATCTGGCCGGTGTTGGCGAAGGCCGCGGCCACGCAGCCGGCCGCGGCACGCTGCACGTCGGCGTCCTCGCGCACGATCAGCGGGTTCTTGCCCCCGAGCTCCAGCGACGCAGCGATCAGCCGCTCCCCGGCGCGGCGGCCCACGTGCCGCCCCGTCGCGGTGGAGCCGGTGAAGCAGATGTGGTCGACGCCGGAGATGATCGCGTCACCGACGACCGAGCCGGGGCCGACGACGACGTGCCACAGGTCGGTGGGGAGCCCTGCCTCGGCCATCAGGGCGCGGGCCCACAGCAGCGTGAGGGGCGTCTGCGAGTCGGCCTTGCTGACCACCCCGTTGCCGGCGAGCAGCGCGGGGACCACGTCGCCGACGGCGAGATAGAGCGGGTAGTTCCACGGCGAGATCATGCCGACCACGCCCTTCGGCACGCGGACCTCGCGGACCCTGGTCAGGCCGGGCATCGCGCCGCGCACCCGGTTGTCGACGAGATAGCGCCGGCCGTGGCGGGCGTAGTGGCGCGCCAGGTTGGCGACCTGGAGGATCTCCTGCCACGCACTGAACCGGGCCTTGCCCATCTCCCACTGGATGAGGTCGAGCACCTCGTCCTGGCGCTCGACCAGCAGGTCGTGGAAGCGGAGCATCACCTCCGCCCGTGCCGTGTAGGGCACGACGGCCCAGGCGCGCTGCGCCGCTCGAGCGCTGTCGATGGCCGTCGCGACGTCGTCGGCAGTGGACGCGGGCACCTCCGCGGTCGGCAGGCCGTCGTACGGCGCGGTGGCGATGCTGGTGGCGGTGCCCGACGGGTCCCGGTGGACCCAGCGGCTCCAGCCGGCGATGCGGTCGTCGGTCACCCACGCGGGACGCACCGAGGTGCGGGTGGCTGGGCTGGCTGGGTTGGCTGTGCTGGCTGTGCTGGTCATGGGGGACTCCTCGGCGGTCAGGGGGTCGTCAGGCGATCGATCAGGGGGCGGTCAGGGATAGCGGACGGGCTCGGGCGAGGTGGCGCCGCCGCGACGGGTGCGGCGGGCCCGTAGGTAGGCGAGCAGGCTGAACCGCACCGGCTCGGGCAGCCGGTTGCCGAGCCGGGAGAGCCGCTGCACCCGGCGGACCGTGCGGTGGGCTCGCGGGGACGGCGGGGGAAGCCCGATCCGGGCGCGCAGGTCAGGGTCGACGGTCACCGCGATCACGTCGCGCTGGGCCCGCAGCAGCGGTGCGGCCGCCAGGGCGAGCAGCCGGTCGGCCAGGCGGTGCCCGACCGGCAGGAGCCGCGGTGCCCGGGGCGCCATCCACAACAGGTCCTGCACGACGGGGTTGTTCTCCAGCCGCGGGAGCATCTCCTGCCAGCCGATCCAGAACTGCTCCCGGGTCTCGGGCAGCTGGTCGGGTCGCACCCCGATGAGCAGGCCGAGCCGGCGCCACTCCTGGAACAGCTGCTCGTCCTGGTCGTCGGTCAGTCCCGGGCCGAAGTCGCGCAGGAACAGCCGGCTGCTCTCGTAGGCGGTCCAGTGCACCCAGGCGTAGGCCTGCTTGTCGAGCGCGCGGTAGGCCCGGCCCTGCGCGTCCACGCCCTTGATCTGGGCGTGCATCCGCAGCAGCCGGTAGCCCTCCTCGGCGGACGCCGCGCCGCCGTACACGCTCTTGACGACCGAGATCGTGGTCCGCCAGAGCCGGCCGTAGGGATCGGTCTTGTAGACCGACTGCTGCTCGACCCCGGCACCGACCATCGGGTGGGCCACCTGGTGCAGGAGCAGCCGTACGGCGAGCGCGAGCTGCCGCTGGTCGCCGGCGGAGTACCAGACGACGCCTCCCGGCCCGAGCGGGCGGGCGGGCAGGCCACCCGCCCGCTCGCGGTCAGGAGTAGAGACGCTCGAGGACATCGGCGTACTTGGTGTGGACGACACGGCGCTTGAGCTTCAGCGTGGGCGTCAGCTCCTCGGACTCGGCGGTCCACTCGACCGGCAGCAGCTCCCAGGCCTTGACCTGCTCGGGCCGGGAGAGCCGCTCGTTGGCGGCGTCGACCGCCTGCTGCGCCAGCTGGAGGATCGCGGGATGCTGGGCGAGCTCGGCCAGGTCGCCGCCGTACTCGACGCCGAGCTGCTGGGCCACGACCGGCGCGATCTCGGCGTCGAGGGTCAGCACCGCCACGACGTAGGGCCGGCCCTCCCCGAACACCAGGGCGTGCCCGACGATCGGGCTCTCCTTCAGGTAGTTCTCGATGTTGGACGGTGCGATGTTCTTGCCGGAGGAGGTGATGATCATCTCCTTCTTCCGGTCGACCACCTTGAGGAAGCCGTCCTGGTCCATCTCGCCGATGTCGCCGGTGTGCACCCAGCCGTCGTCGTCGATGAGCTGCCGGGTGGCGTCCTCCTGCCTGTAGTAGCCCTGGGAGGCCACCGGACCGCGCGCGAGGATCTCGCCGTCGTCGGCCAGCCGCACCTCGATGCCGGGGAGGGCGCGGCCCACGGTGCCGAGCCGGAACTGCTCGGGCCCGCAGGCGGTGACGGCGGCGCAGGTCTCGGTCATGCCGTAGACGTCGTAGATGCGCATGCCGAGACCCGCGAAGAACCTCGCGACCTCCAACGGCATGGGGGCCGCGGCGGAGGCGGCCCACTCGCAGCGGTCGAGCCCGAGCAGCGCCCGGAGGAAGGCCAGCAGCCCCTCGTCGACGGCCTTGAACCGCGCCTCGAGCTCGGGGGAGGGGGTGCCGCCGTACTGCTGGGCCTCGACGTACTCCAGGCCGACCGCGAGCGCCTGCTCGACCTGCGCCCGCTTCTCCGGGTCGGTCTCGGCGGCGAGCTTGGCGGAGACACCGGTCTTGATCTTCTCCCACACGCGCGGCACGCCGAAGAAGCGGGTGGGACGCACCTCGCCGAGCGCGCCGAGCAGCAGTGCCGGGTCGGCGACCAGGTGGATGTGGGCGCCGTGCATCTGCGGGATGTAGAGCCCCAGCGTCCGCTCGGCGATGTGTGCGAACGGCAGGTAGGAGATGAAGTCGTTCTGCTGGGAGGGGGCGGCGACCCGCAACGAGCAGATGCACTCGTAGAGGACGCCGTGGTGGGTGAGCACCACACCCTTCGGGTTGCCCGTGGTGCCCGAGGTGTAGAGGATCGTCAGCGGGTCCTCCGGCCGGATCCCTGCCGTGCGCGCCTCCAGTTCCGCTGCGTGCGTCGAGCGCCAGGTGCTGCCGGCGGTTAGGAAGTCGGTCCACGCGACGAACCGGTCGTCGCCGGCGGGAGCCTCCGCGTCGATGAGGACGACCTTGCGGATCGACGCCGTCTCCGCCAGCGCCCGCTCCCAGCGGGCCAGGTGATCGGCGCTCTCCAGCACCACGACGGTCGGCTCCGAGTGGCCCGCGACGTAGGCGACCTGCTCCGGCGACAGGGTGTTGTAGACCGACATGGTGACGGCTGCGGCATGGGTCGCGCCGATGTCGGCGACGATGTGCTCGATCCGGTTCCCGGCCATGAACGCGACGCGGTCACCGCCGTTGACGCCGGCCTCGAGCAGCGCGCCGGCGACGTCGAGCGCCTGCTCCCGCAGCTCCCGCCAGGTCACCGTGCGCCAGCCGGGTGCGTAGCCGCCCGAGAGGTCGATCCCGACCTTGTCGGAGTACGCCGGCCGGTCCGCCTGCTCCGCCACGGTGCGGGCGAAGGCGATCGGCACGGTCAGGCCGGCGATCTCCTGCTCGATCTCGGCGCGGACGGCGAGGGTGTCGGCCAGGTTGTCGGTCATCGGTTTCCTCTCGGGTGGGGTTACTGACGGGGGACGTTCGCGGAGCCGCGGCCCTGCGTCCCCGGGGGCGGGTCGGTGCACCGCACGTCGGTGCGGGGTTTGCGCCGCTCCAGCTGCGAGACGTCGCGCTGGTGGCTGCGGTCGTAGACGCAGTTCTTGAGGATGCGCGGGACGAGCAGCACGCGACCGCTGCCGTCGCGGGTGCTGCCGGCCATCACCTTCGCCTGCAGGGGTGCCCAGTCCAGCCAGTGGTGCAGGCCGCGCAGGTGGCGGGCGGCCATCTCGGTGAGCGGCACACCGTCGCGCAGGAGCCGCCGCAGCTCCGGGGACGCCTCCCTCCAGAACCGGTCGAGGCGGGGAAGCAGGTCGAGCGAGGTGACCACGGTCGCGCGGATGTCCGGGGTGGCCTCGGCGAGGGCCTCGGCGATCGCCGCAAGGTCACCGCTCAGCCGGCGCACCTCGGGGGAGAGGTCCTGCATCGTCTGCAGGGGCGCCTGCGCCGTCCGGGCCAGCCGGGTGAGATCCGGCTCGAGCCGGCGGAGCATCGCGAAGGCCGTCTCCAGCTCGATGGCCAGGGCGCGGAGCTGGACGTTCTCCGCGCCGTCTCCGAAGATGGCCTCCGTCTCCGTCGCGATCGTCCGGATGTCCGCGACGTCGATGTGCCGCATCAGCTCCTGGGCGTGGGCCAGCACCTCCGGCACCCCGAGCGGGACCGTCGTCTCGTCGACCGGCACCGTCGCACCGTCGGTCAGGAAGGGCCCCTCGTCCGTGCGCGGCCGTACGTCGAGGTACTGCTCGCCGACCGCCGACAGGTTGCGCACCTGCATCGCGCTGTCGCGGGGGATGTCGACGTGCGACTCGATCTCGAGCTCGGCCACCGCCGCGACTCCCGGCCGGTCGCTGAGCCGCACGTCGACGACCTCCCCGATCCGCTGGCCGCGGTAGTTCACGACGGACCCCTCGTGGAGACCGGCCGCCTGCGGCAGCTCGACGGTCACCCGGTAGGGGTCGCGGAAGAGCGAGCCGCCGACCACGGTGTCGGCGACGTAGACGACCCCCCCGACCAGGATCACCAGGATCAGGGCCTGGGCGGTCCGGATCCGCCGCCGCCACAGCCGGGCGCCGGAGGCGGCGCGCTGCGCCGTGGCGCGCTCCGCCTGCTGCGCCGCGAGGTGCTGCGCGCCGGTCACCGGGACGCCTCGGCTCTGCGGGGGTCCGGGACCTGCGGGTCCACCGTGGGCAGGTCGCCGTACTCGACCTTCAACAGCGCCTGGAGGTCCATCAGGAAGGTCAGGTCGAAGTTCGCGTAGTCGCCGGGCGCGGCCTCGTCGCTCCCACTGGCGAAGGCGACCAGGCCGGCCATCACGCCGTCGAGGCTCCTGCGGTTGTCGAGCAGCGTGCGCACGACCGGCTTCAGGTCCTTCAGCTGGGCGACCAGGTCGTCCTGCACCGCCCCCACCACCGGCGTGGCGACCGCGTCGAAGCGGCTCAACGACTCCATCGCGGCGACCAGCTCCTGGCGCTGGGCGTCCAGCGAGACCACCAGGTCCGTCAGGTCGGTGAGGGAGTCGGTGACCAGCGGGAGGTCGTCGACCAGCTGGTCGGTGAGACGGGTCAGGGCGCCCGTGAGGCGGTCGACGGTCGGGAAGTCGGCGTTGAGGTCGGTGACCACCCGGTCGAGCCGGCGCAGCAGCCGCCGCACGCTGCCGGCGTTGCCGGTCAGGGCGACGTTGAGCTGGTCGACGATCGTGGAGATGTCCGCGAACGCGCCACCCGTCACCACGGTGGACAGGGCGGTGAGCAGGTCGGTCACGTCCGGTGCGGTCGTCGTGGCCGCCACCGGCAGGGTGGCGCCCTCCTGCAGGACCGGTCCCTTCCGCCCCGGGAGCAGCTGCACGAAGGAGGATCCCATCGGGGAGGTGAGCCGGATCTCGGCCCGCGAGCTGCTCCGCAGCCGGACGGACTCCGACACCGCGACCTCGACCTCGGCCAGGTAGTTGCCGGGCTCCACCGCGGTGACCTGGCCGACGGTCGCGCCCTCCAGCTTCACCGGCGCGTCGACCGGCAGGTTGAGGGCGTCGTCGAACTCGATGACGATCGCGTACGTCGGCCCGCTCACCAGGCCGGGCATCGGCACGTCCTCGAGCTGGAGCCCGCAGCCGGCGGCCGCCGCTCCGGCTGTGATCACCATGCTGGTCGCCGCGGCCAGGCGACGGACGGTCGCCGTCACGGGATGCCTCCCGGGACCGCGTCGAAGACGCCGTCCAGGATCCCGTCGAGCAGCCCGGTGCCCTGCGGTGTGAACAGCGCGGCGCACAGCTGCTTGCCGAGGTTGCCGGTGAGGGCCTCGCCGAAGACGCGGCAGGCGTGCGCCCGGAACGCTGCGGAGAACGGGCCGGCCGCGAAGGAGAACTGCACCCGGAGCCGGCCGAGGTCCCAGTCGTAGGCGCGGGCGAAGTTCTCGGCCATGGTCGGCATGACGTCGAAGGCCTCCTCGAGCGACGCCTGGTGCCTGCGCACGAGTCGGACGACATCGGCCACGCCGGCGAGGTCGGCCTGCAGCACGTCGCCGTTGCGCCGGAGGAAGCGGTCGGCCCGCCGGGTCAGGTCATCGAGGCTGTCGAGCATGGACACCAGCTCGTCACGCTGGTCGGCCAGCACCGTGCTGGTCTCCGCGGCGGTGCGGGTGAACGTCCGGATGGTCCGGTCGCGGTCGGCCAACACCTCGACGAGCTCGACGAGGTTGTCGGTGACCGCCGCGAGGTCCGCGTCCTTGGCGTTGATCACCGCCAGGGCCTGCCGGCTCTCGGTGAGCGCTCGACGCAGGTGCGGGCCGTTGCCGGCAAGCGTGTCGGCGGTCGTGGCGAGCAGGTCGCCGAGGTTCCTCCCGCCGGCGTCGTCGCCGAGCCCGGCGTCGAGTGCCAGGACGAGCTCGTCGATGGCCGTCGCCACCTCGTCGATCGTCGCCGGCGCGCGGGTGTGGGACTGGTCGATGTGCGCACCGTCGGCGAGCCGCGGCCCGCCGGTGTAGGCGGGACCGAGCTCGATGAAGCGGTCGGTGACCAGCGAGCCCTGCAGGATCTCGGCGCCCGCGTCGCGGGGGAGCTCCGTGCCGCGCTCGAGGCGCATGACCACGCGCATGGTGGTGCCGCGCGGCTGCACCTCGACGATCTCGCCGACCTCCACGCCGAGGTACGTCACGTCGTTGCCGACGTAGACGCCGGTCGTGTCCGTGAAGTCGGCGGTGACGGTCATCAGCTCGTCGTCCTCGCCGTCCAGCCATCCGGCGAGGCGGGCTCCGGAGAGCGCCACGGCGGCCGTCACGAGGCCCGCGATCAGGAGGAGGACGTTGCGGCGGCTCACTTGCAGTCCTCCGGGGCGAGAGAGCAGATCAGGTCGTCGGGGACGATCGCCGCCGGCGCGTTGACGCCCAGCCACGGGCCGTCGCCGGTCGCGTTGGTGAAGACCCGCATCGTGGGGCCGGCGAGCTCGAACGTGCGGTCGAGGTACCTCTCCTGCCGACGCGCGACCGCGAGCACCTTCTCGAGGTCACGGAGCGCCGGGCGCAGGTGAGGGGCGCCCTCCCGGACGAGAGTCGCGAGGCCGGTGACGAAGCGGTTGGCGTCGCGCAGCAGGGCTCGGACGGCCTCCCGCCGCTGGTGCACCATGACGAGCACCGCCGTGCCGTTGGCCAGCACCCGGTCGACCTTGCTGGTCTGGTCGAGGACCAGCCGGGTGACGCCGCGCGTGGAGGCCAGCAGCTCGTCGAGCTGTGCCTCCCGCGCCTGCACGATGCTCGAGACCCCGGCGATGCCGTCCAGTGCGTCGCGCAGCTGCCGCGGGGACACCGCCGCGTCGGTGGCGAGGACGTCGACGGCCTCCTGCATGCGCTCGAGGTCGAGCGCCTCCACCCGGGGCGTGCTCTCGAGCCAGAACCGCTCGATCGTGTAGGTGTCGAGGGCTCGCTCGACCGGGATCGTCGCGCCCCGCGCCAACGTCTCGCCCGCGCCGGGATTGAGGGACAGGAACCGCTCGCCGAGGATCGAGAGCAGCTTCACCTCCACGGTGCTGTCCGCGGAGAGGCCCAGGTCGGCGGGAGCGCGGTGCAGCACGAAGGCCACGTCGACCTCGTCGCGCTCGGCCTCGACCGCCGTCACCCGGCCCACCCGGAGACCGGCCACGCGTACGTCGTCACCCGCCTCGATCCCTGCGGCGTGCCGCAGCCTGGCGTGGTAGACCGGGTCGCCGTCGAGCGACTTGAGGCCGAGCGCGACCAGGCCGAGCAGGAGGATCCCGACCACCACCCGCAGCGGCCACGCGAGGCTCCGCCACACCTCGGCCATCGTGCCCATCAGCGACACCTCCTCGAGTGACGGTCGCCGAGCACGCCCAGGTCGAGCTTCGGATCGAACCCCTTCATCTGCGCGAAGTTCGTGCAGACGTAGACGTTGAGGTAGCTGCCGTAGCCGAGGGTCCGCAGGTAGGTGTCCAGCTGACGGGGCACCGCCACCATCGTGTCGTCGAGCAGCTCTCGCCGTCGGGCGAAGTGGCCGGCCAGCGGCTCGGTGAGAGCCGTGACGTCGACCAGGTCGTCACCGGTGGCGTCGACCAGCTCCGCCGTGGTCCGGCTCAGCCGCACCACCGAGTCGAGACTGGTGGCGATCCGGTCGCGGTCGTCGGCGAGGCCCTCCATCAGGGAGTCGAGCCCGTCGACGAGGTCGACCACCTCGCTGCGGTGCGCCTCGGTGGTGCGCAGCACCAGGTTGACGTTGTCGACGACCTGCGCGAGCGCGTCCTCGCGGTCGACGACGCCGGAGGTCAGCTCGGCCGTCTGGGTCAGCAGGTGCTGGATCGAGCCGCCCTGGCCCTGCAGCACCTGCACGATGTTGGTGGCCAGCTGGTTGAGGTCGGTCGGCTGCAGGAGGTCGAAGATCGGCTCGAACGCGTTGAACAGCGCGGTGAGGTCGAGTGCCGGACGGGTGCGCTCCAGGGGGATGGTGGCGCCGTCGGTCAGCCGGGGGCCCTCCGCGTCGCGGTCGGGCCGGGAGAGGTCGATGTAGCGCTGGCCCATCAGGTTGAGGTAGTCGACCGACGCGATGACGTCTTCGTGGAGCGGCTGCTCTGCGGAGACCGTCATCGTCACCACCGCCAGCCCACGCTCGTCGCCGGTGCCGGGCCGGGCCTCCTTGACCCGGCCGACGCGGACGCCCGCGACCCGGACGTCGTCACCGGCGCGCAGGCCGGTCGCGTCACTGAAGACGGCGTGCAGCTCGATCGCGTCGCCGCGCTGGGCCCGCGAGAGAGTGCCCGCCACGGTGGCGGTCAGGGTCAGCGCGAGCGCGGTGAACAGCACGACGCCGATCACCGCGCCGCGGTGCCGCCGGAGCTCGCTGAGCTGGCGGCTCACCGGCGACCACCGGCACACGGCCCGGACCGGTCGCGGTAGCGGGGGCAGTCCTCGGCGTCGTACGGCTCGAGGAGCTGGAGGCCCAGGACGCCCTCCATCTGGATCCGACCGTTTCGCACCGCCGCGGCGCCGTTGCGGAGCAGCTCGGGCACGTTGCGCAGCACGAGGGCGAAGGAGGGGGAGCGCTCGGCGAAGACCTCGAGGTTGGCCGCCGTCGCGTTCAGCAGGCGGGCGGTCTCGTCGCCGTTCGCCCGGAGGAAGGCCGTGACGCCGTCGTCGCCGTCGAGCAGCCGCGGCACGCCGGTCAGCAGAGCGGTCGTGCCCTCCTCCTGCTTCACCAGGGTCCGGGCGAGCGGACGGGAGTCGCGCAGGGCGCCGACCAGCTGCGGCTCCACGTCGGCGAGCAGGTCGGCGTTGTCAGCCAGGAGCTCGAGGTCGCGGCGCACCTGCGGCTGCAGGTCGGCCCAGCGACCGAGGAAGGCGTCGCCGTCGACGATTATCTCGGCGATCCGCTCGCCGCGGCCGTCGAGGGCGGAGGCCATCTCCGACAGCGCGAGGTCCCACTGCGCAGGGTCGATCGACGACAGCAGCCGCTGGGTGGCGGAGAAGGTGTCCATCAGCCGCAGCGTGGCGCGGGAGGTGTCCGCCTCCACCACGTCACCGTCGCGGAGGTGCTCGGTGGCCGCGCCGGTGCCGGCCACCGGCTTCACGGTGGCCGGCTCGCCTCGTCCGGCGGCCACCAGGTCGACGTACTCGTTGCCGAACAGGGTGCCGGGGAGCACCCGCGCCCTCACCCCGGCCGGGATCAGCTCCGCGTGCTCGGCAGCGACCAGGACCTCCGCCTCGGGCACGCGCCGCGCGCCCGGGCCGTCCCTGTCGGTGTCGTCGACGCCCCCCACGCCGGGGTCGACCGAGACGACGCGGCCGACGCGCAGTCCGTGGTACTTCACGTCGGAGTTGATGCCGAGGGTGTCGCCGACGGTGGGGAGCCGGACGGTCAGCCGCACGTCGCCGCTCAGCACACCGAGGGTCTGCAGCGCCAGCAGCCCGCCGAGCAGGCCGAGCAACAGGAAGCCGGAGAGGCCGACCGCGGCCAGGCGCAGGCGCAGGACGCGGGGGTCGACCCGGGTGTGGGGAAAGACGAACTCGCTCACCGCGCGCTCACCCCGAGATCTGCACCTGCTGGTCGGCGCCCCAGAGCAGGAGCGTCAGCAGGATGTCGACGACGGTCAGGGAGATGATGCTGGCGCGGATCGCGAGGCCCGTGGCGCGGCCGACGCCCTCCGGCCCGCCGCTGGCGGTGAAGCCGTGGTAGCAGTGGATCAGAGTCACCACGGTGGTCAGAACCACGACCTTGACCGCCGAGTAGAGGACGTCCACGGGGGCCACGAACGTGCGGAAGTAGTGGTCGTAGGTGCCTGCGGACTGGCCGTAGAACGTGGTGACCATGAAGTCGGTGGCGACGTAGGTGCCGACCAGGCCGATCAGGTAGAGCGGGATGACCACGATCCACGCCGCGACCAGCCGGGTGCTGATCAGGTAGGGGATGGGGCGGATCGCCATCGACTCCAGCGCGTCGATCTCCTCGCTGATCCGCATCGCGCCGATCCGCGAGGTGAAGCCGCAGCCGATCCGGGCGGCGAAGCCGAGCGCGGCGACCATCGGCGCCAGCTCGCGGGTGTTGGCGTAGCCGGAGATGAAGCCGGTGAGCGGCGCGAGGCCGATCACGTCGAGCCCCTGGTAGCCCTCCAGGCCGACCTCGGTGCCGGTCAGTGTGGAGAGGAGGAGGACCACGCCCACCACGCCGCCCCCGACGAGGAAGATCCCCGAGCCGAGGGTCACCTCGGCGAGCACCCTCGCCACCTCGCCGCGGTAGCGGGTGACTGCCAGGGGCAGGCCCGCGACGGCGCGCCAGGCCATGACCAGCTGCAGCCCGATGCCGGCCAGCGGTCCGACCACGGCGCGGTCGACCTGGCCGAGGACGTCGACCGGGCCGGGTGTCCTCGTCGCGCTCATCCGATCGGCCCTCCGGCGAAGGTGCTGTGCACCTGCGAGATGACGAAGTTGGCGGCGAAGAGGAGCACGAAGTTGGTGACCACGGCACTGGTCACGGCCTCGCCGACGCCGGTCGGTCCCTTCGCCGCGCGCAGGCCCTTGTAGGACGACACGACCGCGCAGATCACGGCGAACACGGCCGCCTTGACCAGCGAGAGCCACAGGTCGGACAGCTGGGCGAGGGTGGTGACGGAGGCGAGGTAGCTGCCGGGCGGCAGGTCCTGGATGACCACGCTCACCGACAGGGTGGTGATGATCGTGAAGAACATGACCACGCCGTTGAGCAGCACGGCGACCACGACGACGGCCAGCATCCGCGGCACGACGAGGCGCTCGACGACCGGCAGCCCCATCACCTCCATCGCGTCGATCTCCTCGCGGATGGTGCGGGCGCCCAGGTCGGCGCAGATGGCGGAGCCGGCGACGCCGGAGAGCATCAGGGCGGTGATCAGCGGTGAGGCCTGGCGCACCACGGCCAGCGTGTTGCCCGCCCCGGTGAACGACACGGCGCCGACTTCCTGGGCCAACACCCCCACCTGCAGGGCGAGGATGATCCCGAACGGCACCGAGACGGCGAGCGCCGGAAGGGTGCAGACCCGGATGGCGAACCAGGTCTGGACCACGCTCTCGGCCACCGGGAAGCGGCGTGCGGCGACGGAGGCGACCACCGCGCCGAAGACCTTGCGGGTGAAGGCCAGCATGCCGACCAGCTCGCCCAGCGGACCACGGAGGACCGGCAGCACGCGATCGCTGCTGGTTGCCGCCATCTCGGCTCCTCCTGGGTCCTGCCGTGCCCGGCCACGGGTCATGAATGACAGTTCTACTGTCACACCCGTACTGTCCACCGCGGTGTGACGCACGTCAACCCCAGGTATCGGAGGCCGGTGGATCGCTGGGACAACACGCAGGAACTGGGTTGGTTACGGCACGTTGCAGGAAGCGCGTGACAGTCGTACTGTGACAGTCATGACCGCCGTTGCCGGGGTAGAGCCCCCTCAGGACCCCGCGGACGACGGCGCGCTGCGGACCGTCGACGAGCTGGCCTCGGCGGCCGGCCTCACGGTCCGCACGACCCGCTACTACGCCAGCCTCGGGCTGCTCCCGCCTCCGGCTCGTCGCGGCCGGATGGCGTGGTACGACGACACCCACCTCGCCCGGCTGGAGATGATCCGGGCGCTGCAGGGCCACGGGTTCACGCTGCAGGCGATCGAGAAGTACCTCGCGTCGCTTCCCAACGACGCCAGCATCGAGGACCTCGCGGTCCAGCGGGCGATGCTCACGTCGTGGACGGTCGGCGGACCGCAGGACCTCACCCGCCGCCAGCTCGACCAGCACGCCGGCCGTCGGCTCACCGACGAGGAGGTCGCCCTCATCGAGGAGCTCGGCATGCTCCGACGCAGCGAGGACGAGCGCGGCACCGTCCAGTTCACGCCGGTCCACGGGTTCGACGTCGCCGTCTCGCTGATCGAGCTCGACATTCCCGTCAGCGGCATGCGCGCCGCGGGGGAGGCCATCGCCCGGCACATGTCGGCCCTGGCGCACGAGCTCACCGAGGTGCTCCACGACGAGGTGCTCGAGCCGTGGCGGCACGAGCAGCACGGCTCCCGGGACAAGGCCGAGCACCTCGAGAGCACGCTGGCCAAGCTCCGCCGGCTGACCCTCGACGCGATCGTCGCGGCGTTCCAGCGGTCGGCCAACGACGTCATCGCCCGCTCCCTCCAGCGGAGGTAGTGCACCGGGCCGGGCCGGAAGGCGGATAGTTTGGCTCCGTGACCCAACGCACTCTCGTCCTCATCAAGCCCGACGCCGTCCGCCGCGGTCTCGTCGGCAGCGTGCTCTCGCGCTTCGAGGCCAAGGGCCTGACTATCGCCGCCATGGAGCTGCGCCACATCGACGCCGCCCAGGCGGACGCGCACTACGCCGAGCACGTCGAGCGCGACTTCTACCCGCCGCTGCGTGACTTCGTGACCAGTGGCCCGCTGGTCGCGCTGGTGCTCGAGGGCGACGAGGCGATCGAGGTGGTCCGCGGGATCAACGGCGCCACCGACGGGCGCAAGGCCGCGCCCGGCACCATCCGCGGCGACCACTCGCTGTCGAACCGGGAGAACCTCGTGCACGGGTCCGACTCCCCGGAGTCCGCCGAGCGCGAGATCGCGCTCTGGTTCCCGAACCTGGGGTGACCGGCCCCTGCGGGCTTCCGGGACACGCCGCCCCGGCGTGGCTCCACGGCCCGACGGCCCGGCGTACCTAGTCTCGCCACCGGAGGCCGCCGTACCCGTGCGCCCGGTGGTCGCCCCGGAGCATTCCCTGGAGTGGTCCGGCTTCCCCGAATGCGCACGAGCGGACCTGCCCGACCCGGGTCGGTCCGGCGACGCTTTGCGAGGCATGCGTGAGGGCGAACTCCATCATCGGCCGGGACATGGCCGTCGACCTGGGCACTGCCAACACGCTCGTGTACGTCCGCCGGCGCGGGGTGCTCCTCGACGAGCCCAGCGTGGTCGCCCTCAACGACTCCTCCGGCGAGGTGATCGCGGTCGGCCACGAGGCCAAGCAGATGCTGGGCCGCACGCCCGACAACATCACCGCCCTCAGACCGCTGCGTGACGGGGTGATCGCCGACTTCGAGGCGACCGAGCAGATGCTGCGCCACTTCATCGCCCGGGTCCACCGCCGCCGCTACTTCGCCAAGCCCCGCATGGTGATCTGCGTGCCGAGCTCCATCACGCCGGTCGAGCAGCGCGCGGTCAAGGAGGCCGGCTACCAGGCCGGTGCCCGCCGCGTCTACGTCGTCGAGGAGCCGATGGCCGCCGCGATCGGCGCCGGCCTCCCGGTCCACGAGGCGACCGGCAACATGATCGTCGACGTCGGCGGGGGCACGACCGAGGTCGCCGTCATCTCCCTCGGCGGCATCGTGACCTCCCTCTCCGTGCGCACCGCCGGTGACGACCTCGACGCCGCGATCGTCGCGTGGATGAAGAAGGAGCACGGCGTGATGCTGGGAGAGCGCACCGCCGAGGACGTCAAGATCACCCTCGGCTCCGCGTTCCCGCGGCCCGGCGAGCCGGAGGGCGAGGTGCGCGGTCGGGACATGGTGACCGGCCTCCCGCGCACGGTGAACGTCACCAGCGCCGACGTCCGCCACGCCCTCGAGGAGCCGCTGCACGCCATCGTGGATGCCGTCCGGGTGACCCTCGACCAGACTCCGCCCGAGCTGTCCGGCGACATCATGGACCGCGGCATCGTGCTCACCGGCGGCGGCGCGCTGCTGCGCGGGCTCGACGAGCGGATCCGCCACGAGACGGGGATGCCCGTGCACGTCGCCGACGACCCGCTGGTGTCCGTCGCGATGGGCGCAGGTCGCTGCGTCGAGGAGTTCGAGGCCCTCCAGCAGGTGCTGGTCACCAACCCGCGGCGGTTCTGATGGCGATCGACACCCGGCCCGTCCGGCCGCCGTCGCAGGCCGGCCTCCGCCGTACCGGCCCGCAGCGCGACCCCGACGACGACCCCGGGCGGCCGTCGCGCTCGCTGGTGGTGGCGCTCCTCCTCGCGTGCGCGACGCTGATGGTGGTCGACAGCGCCGGCGGCGACGACTCGCCGCTCGAGCCGGTCCGGCAGGTGGCGGGCGAGGCCATCGGCCCCCTCCAGGCAGGCGTCTCGACCGTGGTGCGCCCGGTCGCGGGCGTCCCGGACGTGCTGCGCACCAACGGCGCCCTGCGGGACGAGGTGGCCGCCCTGGAGGCCGAGAACGCCGACCTCCGCAGCGACCTCGCCAAGGCGGGGTACGACGAGCGGCGGCTCGCCCGGCTCGACGGCCTCCGCGAGGTGGCCGGCGACCTCGGCTACGCCCTCCTGCCCGCCCGGGTGATCGCCTTCGGCCCGGCGCAGTCGGGATCGAGCACGGTGACGCTGGACGCGGGGTCCGACGCCGGGCTGCGGCCCGACATGACCGTCGTCGCGGCCGAGGGGCTGGTCGGCAGGATCTCCTCGGTCACCGACCACACGGCCACCGTGCTGCTGGTCGTCGACTCCGGGTCCGCCGTCGGCGGGCGGATCGGCGACAACCTCGAGCTGGGCTTCGTCCACGGCAAGGGCACGCTGGGCCGCGACGAGCGGCTCGAGCTCGAGCTCACCGACCGCAACGTCGTGCCGAAGGTCGGCCAGGCCGTGGTGACCTGGGGCAGCGAGGGCGGGGCGCCCTACGTGGCCGGCGTGCCGATCGGCGAGGTGCGCAAGGTCTACGAGTCGCTCCGCGAGACCTCCTACCGCGCCGTCATCGACCCCTTCGTCGACTTCACCTCCCTGGACCTGGTCGGGGTGGTGGTGCCGTCCGGCACCGACGCCCGGGTGATCGAGGCCGACGGGAGCCTGCCGTGAGGCCCGGCTCGGGCGGCCGGCTGGCCGCGGTCGTCCTCGCCGTCGTGGCCGCGCTCCTGCTGCAGGTGACCGTGCTCCCGCACTTCGCCTGGCGCGTGGGAGGCCTGGGCGTCGTGCCCGACCTGGTGCTGCTCGTCGTGGTGGCCACCGCGATCGCCACCGACACCCGCTTCGCCACGCTGACCGGCTTCTTCGCCGGGCTCGTGCTCGACGTCGCCCCGCCCGCCGACCACCTGGCCGGGCGCTGGGCGCTCGCCCTCATGGTCGTCGGCTACGTCGTCGGGCGCCTGGTCCACGACAACCGCGCCGACGTCGGTCGGGGCGACTCCGTGCGTCGCCCACCGGTCCTGCTCACGCTGGCCGCGGCGGCGGGCGGCTCCTTCGTCGGCACGTCGGTGTTCGCGATGACCGGGCTGCTGCTGGGTGACGGAGCGGTCGGCGTCGGCGACCTGCTGCCGGTCGCGGTGATCGCGCTGGTGCTCGACGTCGTCGCGGCCGCCGCCGTCGTCCCCGCGACGCTGTGGCTGTTCCGACGTACGGCGACCGACGGCGCCGCCGATCGCGTGCGGGTCCGGGCCTGATGGCCTCGACCGCGGCATCGCACCGCAGCCGCCTGCGGCTGATCGTGATCCAGACCCTCGTCTTCTCGCTGCTCGCGACGCTCGCGGCGCGGCTCTACTACCTGCAAGTGGTCTCCGGCGAGGAGTACCAGGGCCAGGCGGCGTCGCAGTCGGTGCGCGAGATCGTCGTACAGCCGCAGCGCGGGCTGATCGTCGACGCGATGGGCCGGCCGCTGGTGACCAACCGGCTGACCTGGGTGGTCTCCCTCGACCGCACCCTGCTCGGCAGGATGTCCGAGGAGGACCGCAGCATCGTGCTGCGGCGCACTGCCGAGGCGATCGACATGCGGGTGCGGCGGATCGAGCGCAAGCTGGTCCTCTGCGGCGACGAGGGCGCCGTCGCGGGGGAGTGCTGGAACGGGTCGCCCTACCAGCCCGTGCCGGTGGCCCTCGACGTCGGCGAGGCGGCGGCGCTGCGGATCCTGGAGCAGCCCGAGGACTTCCCCGGCGTGGTGGTCGACCGACAGAGCGTCCGCAAGTACCCCGAGCCCTACGGGATCAACGCGGCCCACGTGCTGGGCTACCTCAGCCCGATCACCAAGGAGGAGCTCGAGGCCGCCGAGGCGTCGGGCGACAGCTCGGTCAACGGTGCCTCCGTCGTCGGTCGCGCCGGCGTCGAGAAGGAGTACGACGAGTGGCTGCGCGGTCAGCCCGGCTACCAGCAGGTCGCGGTCGACTCCAAGGGCCGCGTGCGCGAGGACGTGTCCGGCCTCGCCGCCCAGCCCGGCGACACCCTGGTCACCTCGCTCGACGCCAAGGTCCAGGGCGTCGTCGAGCGCCAGCTGGCCGAGATGATCTCGGTCGCCCGGCAGACCCGCGACAAGGTGACCGGCCGCAACTTCGAGGCCGACTCCGGTGCCGCGATCGTGATGGAGGCGAAGACCGGCCGGATCATCGCGATGGCCAGCCAGCCGACGTACGACCCCTCGCTGTGGGTCGGCGGCATCAGCGACCGGCAGCTCGAGCGGCTCTACTCCGAGGCGGCCGGTACGCCGCTGCTCGGCCGTGCGACGCAGGGGCAGTTCGCACCCGGGTCGACCTGGAAGCCGTTCATGACCTCGGCGGCCCTGACCAACGGCTACTCCCTCGACACCACGCTCCCGTGCGGCTCCGCCTTCCGCGTCGGCAACCGCGACTTCAAGAACTTCGAGTCCGGCGCCCACGGCATCATCGGCTTCGCCCGCGCGCTCGAGGTCTCCTGCAACACCTTCTTCTACCGGATCGGCTACGACTACTGGCGGCAGTACGGCTCCGACGTCGACGACGTCAAGGCCCGCGACCCGCTCGTCGAGGGTGCGAAGGACTGGGGTTTCGGGGCGCGCACCGGCATCGACCTGCCCGGCGAGGCCTCCGGCCGGATCGCCGACCGCAAGTGGAAGCGCGAGTACTACGACTCTCAGAAGGACTACTACTGCGGCATCGCGGGCAAGCCGCAGGACGCGAAGACCAGCGACTTCGTCTACAAGTTCGCGCGCGAGTTCTGCATCGAGGGCTACGCCTACCGCGCCGGCGACGCGGTGAACTTCGCGATCGGCCAGGGCGACACCATCGTCACCCCCCTCCAGCTCGCGCGGGCGTACGCCGCGATCTCCAACGGCGGCGTGCTGTGGGAGCCCCGCATCGGCAAGGCGGTGGTCTCGCCCGACGGCGAGGTGATCCGCGAGATCGAGCCGAAGAGGCAGCGGAAGCTGGACGTACCGCCGCGCGTGCTCAACTACATCGACGAGGCGCTCAAGGGCGTCGCGCGGACCGGCACCATGGCGTGGAAGCTGGGCGGCTTCCCCCTCGACGACGTGCAGATCCGCGCGAAGACGGGCTCCGCCGAGGTCTACGGCAAGCAGTCCACCGGCTGGGTGGCGTCCTACACCGAGGACTACGTGGTCGTGATGATGATCAGCCAGGGCGGCACGGGATCCGGCTCCACCGGAGACGGCATCCGCGCGATCTGGGAGGCGATCTACGGCATCGACGGCGAGCAGGTCCGCCCCGGCAAGGCGGCCATCCCCGGCACCACGCCGCCGGAGTCTCTCCCGATGTTCGGCAAGGACGGGTCGATCCTTCCGCCGGCCCGCGACCCGGAGGAGCGCCGATGAGCAACCGCATCCAGGCCACCCGCGCGTCCGCGGCCGGTCGTCCGCGCCGGGCCGTCGCGTCACGCCGCGTCGCGCTGATGCGCTGGGCCGACGTCGACCGGGTGCTGCTCGTGGCCGTCGTGCTGCTGTCGGTGCTGGGCTGCCTCCTCGTGTGGTCGGCCACCATCGAGCGCGACGACCTGACCGGCGGCGACCCGCGGGCCTACCTGTTCAAGCAGGTCGTCAACGTCGTGCTCGGGCTCGGCCTGATGGCGCTGGTGGTGATGACCGACCACCGGTGGGTGCGCATCCTCGCGCCCCTGGCCTACCTCCTGGCGGTCGGCGGCCTGGTGCTCGTGCTCACCATGGGTTCCACGATCAACGGCTCCCGCTCGTGGCTGGTGCTCGGCGGGATGTCGCTGCAGCCGTCGGAGCTGGCGAAGCTCGCGGTGGTGGTCGGCATGGCGCTGGTCGTCGCGGAGCGCTCCGAGGGGCGCTGGCGTGACCGGGTCGGCACGATGGACGTCGTACTGATGCTGCTGGTGGCCGGCCTGCCCGCCGCGCTGATCCTCGCCCAGCCCGACCTCGGCACCATGCTGGTGCTCACGGCAACCGTGTTCGGCGTGATCGCCGCCTCCGGCGCGCACCGGCTGTGGCTGGCCGGCCTCGGCGCGGGCGGCCTCCTGGTCGCGGCGTTCGCGGTGGTCAGCGGGATGCTCGAGGACTACCAGGTCGACCGGTTCCTCGCCTTCGCCAACCCGGAGCTCGATCCGCGCGGTGCCGGCTACAACGTCGAGCAGGCCCGGATCGCCGTCGGGAACGGCGGCCTGTTCGGCCAGGGGCTGTTCGACGGCTCCCAGACCCGGTCCGGCTTCGTGCCCGAGCAGCACACCGACTTCGTGTTCACGGTCGCCGGCGAGGAGCTCGGCCTGGTCGGCGCCGCGCTCGTCGTCGCGCTGCTCGGCATCGTGCTCTGGCGCGCGCTGCGGATCGCCGTCCGCACCGACGACGTCTTCGGCCGGATCGCCGCCGCCGGCATCGCCTGCTGGTTCGGCTTCCAGGCGTTCCAGAACATCGGCATGTGCCTCGGCATCATGCCGGTCACCGGGGTCCCGCTGCCGTTCGTCTCCTACGGCGGCTCCTCGATGTTCGCCTCCATGCTCGCGGTGGGCCTGCTGCAGAACATCCACCTCCGCACGCTCTCCGCGCCTGCCTCGAGGCTCACGCCGGCCAAGCGGGTGTTGGTGCGGAGCTGAGCGCTTGTCGGGCTCGGGTGTGGCTGGTGTCGTGAGGGCTGCGGTTTCGTAGGTGGTGCCGGGCCGTAAGGGGCTTCTACGGCGGACCGGTTTGGGCTGGGGTCGGGTTGCGTTGCCGGCCTCCGTTGCGTAGGTGGCGGGGCGGGTTCCGTAGGTCCGGATGGTCGGGCGGTGGGGCTGGTTCACGCCACTTTCCGTCCACATCGTCGGATGGGAATCGCCTGTCCCCAGGCGGGTTTCGAGCTCGGGGTTGTGTCGGCGGCTGGTGCTTGGATGGGTGTCATGGAACACCGGATCGGCACCGACGAGGGAGGGCAGTACGACGGCTGCTCGACCGTCGAGCTGCTCGCCCACGCGGCCAGTGAGGTCCGGGCCCGACGCGCCTCGCTGATCCGGGAGTGGCAGGTGATCACCGCCTGGGCCGACCAGAACATCGTCGACTGCGAGGAGGGCGCCGCGACGCTGACCGAGGGGTATGTCGACACCGGGATCCCGATCGCCGGCCCAGGTGCACCCCTGGTCTCGGAGTTCGCGTTGATGGAGCTCATCGCCACCCTCGAGCGCACCCCCGACGGTGGCCGCGCCTACGTCGGCCGGGTCATCGGGTGCGCGTGGCGACTCAAGCACATCTACGCCGCCGTCCTCGCCGGACGCTGTGCGCCGTGGAAGGCCGAACGGGTCGCCGACCTCACCCACGACCTCAGCCCCGAAGCCGCTGCGCACGTCGACCGCAAGCTCGCCCCGCACATCCGCTCCTGCTCCTGGCGGGAGGTCGAGCACCACATCGACGAAGCCATCACCCTCTACGACCCCGAGGCCGCCGAGCAGCGGCGTGAGGAGACCGCCGACTCCCGGCGGTTCGACGTCCACCTCGACCACGTCACCGACGGAGTCGTCCAGGTCGACGGGGTCCTCGACGCCGCCGACGGTGCCGACCTCGACACCGCCGTCAACCGCCGCGCGGTGTTGCTGGGGAAGCTTGGGCACGACGGGTCGCTCGATGTGCGGCGGGCGGTCGCGGTCGGCGACCTGGCCCGCAACGACCTGACTCTCGACCTGGAGACCGTCGACGAGTCCACCGGTGAGGTCACCACCGCATCGCCTGGCCGGCGGGCCGTGCTGAACGTGCACGTCTCGGACACCGCCATCACCAGCGAGGGCGGTGCGCCGGTGGGGCGGTGGGAGGACCAGCAACGCCCGATCACCGTCGCACAGATCAAGGAGTGGCTGTCCGCGGCCGGGACGACGGTGGTCGTGCGTCCGGTGATCGACCTCGCCGGACACATCCCGGTGGACTCCTACGAGATCCCCGACCGTCACCGCAACCAGGTCGAGCTGCGCGACCACCACTGTGCGTTCCCGTGGTGTGGCCGCCGCGCCAGTCGCTGCGACCTCGACCACGCCCTCCCCCACAGCCAGGGCGGGGTGACGTGTCCGTGCAACCTCGTCCCCGCCTGCCGGGCGCATCATCGGGCGAAGACGTTCTCCACCTGGCGCTACGTCATCGTCCAACCCGGCACCTACCTGTGGATCACCCCCAACGGGCGGCACTTCCTCGTCGACCACACCGGCACCCGCACCCTCGACCCACCCATCCACGTCGACGAGACCGTGCACGGACCGCCACCGGACCACGACACCCGACCCTGGCCCGTCCAGACCGGCCCACCCTGCCCCGGCTGACTTCCCCGCCCCACACCCCACCGCCTGGTGGGGCCAGCGGCATGCGCGGAGGCAGCCCGGCACCCGGGCCGAGCGCTTCTCCACCTCGCCCGGCACAATGACAGCGTGTTGACCGTCCGCAGCGTGCCGCGCTCGCGGGTCGCGCTGCCGGCAGCGCTCAGCAGCGTCGAGACGGTGGTGGCGCTCACGGTGGCCCACCTCGCGGCCGGTGGGCAGGCGCCCGAGGTCGGGTGGCTGGCCGCCTTCGGCGCCGTCGTGTACGTCGCCGGGCTGGCCGTGCTGCGCAGGCGGGTGACCCTCCGGGTCGCGCTGCCGGCGCTCCTGGCCTCCCAGGTCCTCGGGCACGCGTGGCTGGTCACCCTGAGCCAGCAACCGCACCACGGACACAGCGACGCCGGACCGGTGTTCGGACTGTCCTGGTCGATGCTGGCCGCACACCTGGTGGCGGCCGCCGTGACGGGCACGGTGTGGCTGCTGCGGCGCCGCGCGGTCACGGTGATCCTGCAGTGGGCGCGGCCCGGGCGCCTGCCGGCGCCGGTGCTGCGCCGGGCGCTCGGCGTGACGGCGCTGCGGTCGCAGCCGATCCACCACGGCCTGTGCGTGACGCCCACCCGCGGGCCACCCGCGCTGATGCCTGCGACCTGACCGCCGTCCCGCGTGACGGGTGGGCAGGTCGCTGCTGTCCACCCACGTTCACCATCAGCACAGTCAGGAAGCACATCATGCAGATCCGCCGTACCCTGCCCGCGCTCGGCGCGGGCTCCGCCGCCCTCGCCCTCGTCGCCCTGGGAGCCGCGCCCGCCGCGGCTCACGTGACGGTCACCCCGTCGACGACGGAGGCGGGCGCCTACACCGTGCTGACCTTCAGCGTCGGCCACGGCTGCGAGGGCTCGCCCACCACCGGCCTCGCCATCTCGCTCCCGGAGGAGATCCTCCAGGTCACCCCGACGGTCGACCCGGGCTGGACGGTCGAGAAGGTGACCGAGAAGCTCGAGGAGCCGGTCGAGGACTCGCACGGCAATGCCATCACCGAGCGCGTCAGCCAGGTCGTCTACGAGGCGCGGACCCCGCTGCCCGACGGCTTCCGCGACACCGTGGAGCTCTCGCTGCAGCTTCCCGACGCCGCGGGCGAGACCCTGGCGTTCCCGGTCGTGCAGACCTGCACCGAAGGTGAGACCGGCTGGGTCGAGACCGCAGCCGAGGGCCAGGATCCCGACGAGCTCGAGGCGCCGGCCCCGACCGTCGCCGTGACCGCCGGAGGTGGCGGCGGGGACACCCACGCCACCGAGGAGCCTGCCGATGACAGCGCGACGGAGGCGACGTCATCGGACGAGGAGGACGAGAGCGGCAACGCCCTGGCGATCGCCGCGCTCGTCGCGGGCGTCGGTGGCCTGGCGCTGGGAGGCATCGCCCTCGCGCGCAGCGGCCGCAGGGGCTGAGCCGGGCGTGAGGCGTGTGCCGGCGCTGGTCGCCGCCGTGCTGGTCACCGCGACCACCTCCCTGCTGTGGGTGGTCGTCGCGGCGGCACCGGCGTCGGCGCACGCCACCCTGGTCTCCACCGACCCCACCGAGGGCGCTGTCCTCCCGGAGGCGCCCACCGAGGTGACCTTCACCTTCGACGAGCCGGTCAAGCTCGTGCCCCGCGCCGTGCAGGCCTTCGACGCCGCCGGCGACCCCGTCGAGGTGGAGGCCGAGGCCCGGGACGAGGTGGTCATCGGCGCCCTGCCCGACGACCTCGCGGACGGCACCTACGTCGTCGCCTGGCGCGTGGTGTCGACGGACGGTCACCCCATCGCCGGGTCGCTGACCTTCCACGTCGGCGCTCCCAGCCCGACGGTGCAGCCGCCGAAGCTCGGCGGGAGCGACGGCGGCGTGCTGTCCGCGCTGCAGAGCGTGGTGCTGGCGGTCGACTACGCCGCGCTGCTGCTCGCTGGTGGACTCGCCCTGTTCCTCACCTGGACCACCCGCGGAGTCAGGCTTCCCCACCGCACCCGCCGCCGGCTGGTCGTCGTGCTCCGGGGAGCGGCGCTCGTGGCCGTCCTCGCAGCGGCCCTCGCCGTACCCCTCGCCGGGGCCTACCAGCTCGGCGGCGGGCTGTCGGCCGTCTGGGACCCGGAGGCGCTCGACCCGCTGCTGGTCGGCGACGACCTCATGGTGCTGATCCTCCACGTCGTCGGTCTCGGCTTCGCGTCCTGGTCGGCAGGCCGGGGTGGCGGCTCGCTCATCGACGAGCTGGTGACCGGGCTCGCCGTGTGGTCGCCCGCCCTGGTCGGGCACACCCAGGCGTACGAGCCGGGCCCCCTGCTGGTCCTCACTGACGCGATCCACCTCTCGACCGGCGCGGTCTGGCTGGGCGGCCTCGTCGGGCTCGCGATCGCCCTGCTGGCACTCGCCGGCCGCCCGCGCGACGCGGCCCAGCTGCTCGCCCGCTTCTCGACCCTCGCCGCGGCGCTGGTCGCCGTGCTGGCGGCGTCCGGCGTGGTCATGGGCTGGCGGATCCTCGGCTCCTGGTCGGGGCTGGTCGACACCACCTACGGCCGGCTGCTGCTGGTCAAGGTGGCGATCGTGCTGGTCGTGGTCGCGGTGGCCGCCCTCAACCGGTTCCGACTGCTCCCGCTCGTCACCGACGGGCCGGGCCACGACGACCGTCGGCGCGGCACGGGACTCGTCCGCAGGGCGGTGACGGCGGAGGCCGCTCTGCTGGTCGCGGTGCTGGCGGTCACCGGGTTCCTCGCGCAGAAGCCACCCGGTGGGGAGGGCGAGGGGAGCACCGACACGGCGACGACGGGCGTCGTGACCGGGAGCGCCGACGAGGTGCGCGTGCTCGCGCTGCTCGACGACGCCCCTGGGCGCCAGCGCCAGCTGATCGTCCAGGTGCAGGACGAGACCGGCGAGCCGATCGACCTGTACGACGCTCCGACGGTCAGCCTGAGCAGCGACACCGTCGACCTCGGCGCCGTGCCGGTGGTGCCCACGGGCTCGGGCACCTACGTCGCCGACGTGGTGTTCCCCACCGCGGGGACCTGGGAGCTCCAGGTCAGCGTCCGCACCGACAAGTTCACCAGCCCGGTGACCACCCTGGAGCTCGACGTCAGGTGACGGTGGTGGTCACGGCGACCTGGTGGAGCAGGCCCTCGACCCGCACCTGCACGAACATCCGGTAGTCGCCCGGCTCCTCGAACGTGGTGTGGAACGTCAGCAGGGTGCCCCGATCCGTCTGCTCCGGCGCCCCGTAGGGATGGACGTGGACGAAGCCCCCGCCGCCGATCTCGAAGCCGGTCAGGTGGGCCGACGCGCCCAGATAGCTGCCCAGAGGCAGCGGGTCGCCGTCGAGCGAGCTGACCAGCAGCTCGAGCCGCCCGTCGCTGCCGACCTCCGGAGCCTTCGCGACCCGCACCCGGACCACGCCGTCGTCGCCGACGTCGGCGCCCTCACCCTGGGGCGCGGGCGCCTGCTCCCACTCGCCGGGCACCCGCACCGTGGTGCCGAGCACGACCGGGCGGTCCTCGCCCTGCGGCGTGAGCTCCGCGACCACGCGCCAGGGCCCGGGCCGGCCGAGGTCGACCCGCGCGGTCCACGTGCCGTCCTCGCCGAGGGTGGGATGCAGGTGGCGGAACTCGCTGAGGTCGGCGCGGACGACGTAGAGGTGCAGCAGCTTGGTCTGCTCCTCGACGTACTCACGCACGGCGGCGCCGGACCGGTCGACGATCCGGAAGGACACCTCGCCGGGCCGGTCGGGACGAGCGGGGAGGCGCACGTCGGTCATCCGGAAGCCGCCCGCGGTCGGTGACGTGCCGTCCCCCACGGGTCCCGATGCGGCGTGCCCCTGCCCCGGCGCGTGGGTGTGGTCCTCGCCGTCCGCGCCGGGCGTCAGCACGATGCGGTCGGGGTCCTCCGGCGGGTCGGCCGGCTCCGAGGAGCAGCCCGCGGTCGCGACCAGCAGCACGGCTGCGACGAGGCGCGCGATCGTTGCTCTCATGGCGCCACCGTGAGGAAGAGGAAGGCAGCGAGCAGGACCAGGTGCAGCACGCCGTTCAGCGGCTTGGCGCGGCCCGGCACGACGGTGAGCACGCTGACCATCGCCGACAGCGCGAGCAGCACCACCTGGAGGGGGGAGAGGCCCAGGGCGAGCGGGCCGTCGAGCCAGATCGAGGCGATCGCGATGGCCGGGATGGTCAGCCCGATCGAGGCCATCGCCGAGCCGTAGGCGAGGTTGAGGCTGATCTGCACGCGGTCGAGGAGCGCGGCGCGGGCCGCGGCGATGCTCTCGGGAGCCAACACCAGCAGGGCGATGACGACGCCGACGACGGCGTGCGGGAAGCCGATCCGGTCCACCGCCGCCTCGATGGAGTAGGACTCGACCTTCGCCAGGCCGACCACCGACACCAGCGCCACCACCAGCAGCGCGACGCTGGTCCAGGCCTGTCGGGACGTCGGCGGGTCGGCATGTCCGTCGTGGTCGGCGTCGGGCGGCGCGGTGCCGACCGCCGGCGCTCCCGGCGCCACGGGCAGGAAGAAGTCGCGGTGGCGCACGGCCTGGGTGAACACGAACGCGCCGTACAGGACGAGGGAGGCGACCGCCGCGAACGCCAGCTGCTCGCCGGTGAAGACCGGCCCCGAGACGCTGGTGGTGAAGGACGGCGCCGCCAGCGTGAGGCCGGCGAGTGCGATCACCGTTGCGAGCGCGGACCCGGTGCCGGCGGCGTTGAAGCTGACGAGGTGGTGACGCAGCGCCCCGATCAGCAGCGAGAGTCCCACGATGCCGTTGACGGTGATCATCACGGCGGCGAACACGGTGTCCCGCGCCAGGGTGGCGGTCTCGCCGCTGCCGGAGACCATCAGCGTGACGATCAGCCCGACCTCGATCACGGTGACCGCCACCGCGAGGAGCAGCGAGCCGAACGGCTCACCCACCTTGTGCGCGACCACCTCGGCGTGGTGCACGGCCGCGAGCACCGCACCGACCAGGGGGACGGCGAGCAGGGCGCTGACGACCGGCGACGGGTGTGAACCCCAGCTGACGGCGAGCGCGATCGCAGCCACGGCGGGCACCCAGACGGTCCACCGGAGCCGTCCGGCCGTCGAGGCGCTCATGGTCGTCGATCCTACGGAGGGGGCGCACGACGATGCCGGTCGGCACCACGTCCGAACGTAGGATCGCGACCATGTCCGCCCAGCCTGTTGAGTCCGTCTTCCCCCGGCTCGAGCCCCACCTGCTGTCGGTGTCCAAGCCGATCCAGTACGTCGGCGGCGAGCTCAACTCCGTGGCGAAGGACTGGGACTGCGGCGCCGACGCCGATGGCGGCGCGACCGTCCGGTGGGCGCTGATGTATCCCGACGCCTACGAGGTTGGCCTGCCTAACCAGGGCGTGCAGATCCTCTACGAGGTGCTCAACGAGCGCGACTGGATCCTCGCCGAGCGCACCTACGCCGTCTGGCCCGACATGGAGCAGCTCCTCCGCGATCAGCAGATCCCTCAGTTCACCGTCGACAGCCACCGGCCGGTCGGGGCGTTCGACGTGCTCGGCGTCAGCTTCTCCACCGAGCTCGGCTACACCAACCTGCTCACCGCACTCGATCTCGCCGGCATCCCGCTGCACAGCGTCGACCGCACCGACGACCACCCGGTCGTCCTCGCCGGCGGCCATGCCGCCTTCAACCCCGAGCCGATCGCCGACTTCCTCGACGCGGCGGTCCTCGGTGACGGCGAGGAGGTGGTGCTGAAGATCTCCGAGCTGCTGCGGGAGTGGAAGGACGAGGGCCGACCGGGAGGTCGTGACGAGCTGCTCCGCCGGCTCGCGGTCTCCGGCGCCGTCTACGTCCCGAAGTTCTACGACGTCACCTACGACGCGCCGGACCAGGGGGCGGCCATCGCGGCCGTCACGCCCAACCGGCCCGATGCTCCGGAGCGGATGCGCAAGCACACCCTGATGGACCTCGACCAGTGGCCCTACCCGCGCAACCCGCTGGTGCCGCTCGCCGAGACGGTGCACGAGCGCTTCAGCGTCGAGATCTTCCGCGGCTGCACCCGCGGCTGCCGGTTCTGCCAGGCCGGCATGATCACCCGCCCGGTGCGCGAGCGCTCGATCGAGACCATCGGCGCGATGGTCGACAACGGCGTGAGCAAGACCGGCTTCGAGGAGGTCGGCCTGCTGTCGCTGTCGAGCGCCGACCACACCGAGATCGGCGACGTGGCGAAGGGTCTGGCCGACCGCTACGAGGGCTCGAACGTCTCGCTGTCCCTGCCGTCGACGCGCGTGGACGCCTTCAACATCGCCCTCGCCAACGAGTTCTCCCGCAACGGTCGCCGATCGGGCCTGACGTTCGCGCCCGAGGGCGGCAGCGAGCGGATGCGCAAGGTGATCAACAAGATGGTCACCGAGGACGACCTGATCCGCACCGTCGCCGCCGCCTACAGCCACGGCTGGCGGCAGGTGAAGCTCTACTTCATGTGCGGCCTGCCCACCGAGACCGACGACGACGTGCTGCAGATCGCCGAGCTCGCCAAGCGGGTGATCGCCACCGGCCGCGAGGTCTCCGGCCGCAACGACATCCGCTGCACCGTGTCGATCGGCGGGTTCGTGCCCAAGCCGCACACCCCGTTCCAGTGGGCGGCCCAGCTCGACCACGAGACGACCGACGAGCGGCTGCGACAGCTGCGCGAGACTGTGCGCGCCGACAAGCGCTACGGCCGCGCGATCGGCTTCCGCTACCACGACGGCCGGCCCGGGATCATCGAGGGACTGCTCTCGCGCGGCGACCGACGCGTCGGCCGGGTCATCGAGGAGGTGTGGCGCGACGGCGGCCGCTTCGACGGCTGGAGCGAGCACTTCTCCTACGAGCGGTGGGTCGCCGCGTCCGAGCGCGCCCTCGCCGGCACCGGTGTCGACCTCGACTGGTACACCACGCGCGAGCGCGGCTACGACGAGATCCTGCCCTGGGACCACCTCGACTCCGGCCTCGACAAGGACTGGCTGTGGGCCGACTGGGAGGACGCGCTGGCCGTCGCCTCCGGCGAGTCCGACGTCGAGGTCGAGGACTGCCGGTGGACGCCGTGCTACGACTGCGGCGTCTGCCCGGAGATGAACACCGAGATCCAGATCGGCCCCACCGGCAAGCGGCTGCTGCCCCTCAGCGTGGTCTGACGGCGGCGGGTCTGCCGAGCACGTGAGATCACCTCGGCCGCGGGCCCACCTGCACGCGCACCGGCTCACCGTGGTCGGTGCGAAGGGTGGCCGGACCTGCCGCTACGTCGCGCGGGACCTCGATGCTCCAGGTGACCTCGCCTCCGTCCGGTCGTGCGTCCTCGACGCCCAGGACCCACTCCCGCCCCTGTTGGACAAGGGCCAGGGTCTCGTCGCGGTAGGGAGCCGGCGGTGGGGCGGCGTACTCGCACGAGTCGCAGCCGAGACGCACCTCGCAGCCCATGCTGTCCTGACACCCGTCGACGAAGCCCTCGCCTGCCACGGTGACGGTCGCGCCGCGCTCCAGGACGGCGCCCTCGGGCACGAGCAGGGCAGGGGCTGCGCAGGACGCCACGGCCTCGCCCCCGAGCGCCGGGAGCGCCGAGGCGCCGAGCAGGGTGGCGAAGAGCAGCAGCGAGCACCGGCGCATGGTCGTTCGACGCGGGAGACCCGGCGTCGGTTCCGGCGAGGCGCCGCTCAGTCGGCGATCGGGGCGGTGATGGAGTCGCCGTCTGCTCGCTCCAGGTAGCAGATGTACCAGTCGCCGCGGTCGGGCTCGCTCGGGTCGAACGCGTCGACGTAGACGTCGAGCACGTAGTTCCCGTTCGCGATGGCGTCGGCGTAGCGAGGGTCGGCCTCGAGCTCGCAGAACTCGCGGGTCGAGCGGACCTCGTAGGCGGCGAGCGTCGCCCCGTCGAACTGGTCGACCGCCACGAGCTCGGCGTCGTGCGGCTCGTCGCAGTCGGCCTTCGTCAGGTCGAGGATGTCGCTGACGTCGGCGCACTGGCCGACCCGAGCGTCCTCGGCCCACACCGCCCGCGAGCCCACGACGCCGGCGAAGACGACGAACGCGATCACGGCCAGCGCGACGAGGATCCCGATCACCAGACCGGTCACCGCGGCCCAGCGGCCGCTGCGCTGACCGCCCTTGGTGCGGACCAGGCCGGCGATGCCGAGCCCGATGCCCACCGGGGCCAGGCAGCAGGTCAGCGAGCACACCAGGGATGCGATCGACAGGCCGTCGAGGTCCGGCGTGCCGGCGCCGTAGGGGTGGCGCCCGCCGTAGGGGTTGCCGCCGCCGTAGGGGTTGCCGCCGCCGTAGGGACCCGGAGTCCCGTACGGCGGCTCCCCGTGCTGCTCCGGCTGGCCCGGCTGTTCGGGCTGTGGGTCGTAGGGCTGGTACCCGCCGCCGTACGGGTTGCTCACGATGGCGTGCTGAGCCGCTCGCTCAGAGGACCGAGCTGGTGAGGTTGTCGCCCTCGACGTAGCAGAGGAAGGGGGCGTCGTCCGCGGGGTCCTCGGCGTCCTCCTCCTCGAGCGCGACGCCCCAGGTCAGGCCCTCGGGGAAGTCGGCGGCCTGCTCGCCCACCAGGTGACGGCAGATCGCGTCGACGGCCTGCTGGTCGGTCGTGATGGCGCCGATCTCCTCGGGCATCGAGAGCGCGAGCTCGCCGGCTGCCTCCTCGACCTCGCCCGCCTCGCCGACGTAGACGATCTCGCCGTCGTGCTCCTCGCTGCAGTCCTTCTTCCGCAGGGCGATCGTGTCGCCGTCCTCGTCGATGTCGACGCACTGGCCGACCTCGGCGTTCTCGGGCGTGACGAAGCTGCGGATGAAGTTGGCGCCGAGGATGCCGCCGACGACCAGGGCGATCGTGGCGAGCGCGCCGATGACGGTGCCGGCGATGGCGAGCCCGCGCCCCTTGCGCTTGCCGCCCTTGGTGCGCGAGAGGCCGACGAAGCCGAGGATCAGGCCGATCGGTGCCGTGCAGCACAGCAGGCCGAGCACCAGCGAGGCGACGGAGATCCCGTCGGTCTTCGGCGGTTCGGTGCTGCCGCCGTGCGGTGCGCCGTACGCCCCGCCGCCGTAGGAGCCGGGCTGGTTCTGGCCATAGGGGTTGTTGCCGTACGGATCGCTCACGCGCGACACCCTAGTGGTCCACGATGGTCGGCGTGCGAAAGATCAACGACACCGAGCGCCGGACGAGGCTCCAGCTGCGCCACGGCCTCGCCGGCGGCTTCCCGACGGTCGAGGCGGCCACCGCGGCGATGACCGTGCTGCACGCCACCGAGGCGGCGACCGTGCACCTGTCCCTCTGGGCCCGGGTGCCGGGCGTCACGGTCGCCGACATCGACCGCGCCCTCTACGAGGACCGCACGCTCGTGAAGCAGCTGGCGATGCGGCGCACGCTGTTCGTGTTCCCGCACGAGCTCCTTCCTGCGGCGTGGGGGAGTTCGTCCGCCCGCGTCGCGCGGCAGCAGCGCCTCCAGGTCGCCAAGGACGTGATCGCCGGCGGGCTGGCGGACGACGCGGAGGAGTGGATCGCCGCCGCCTCGCGGGCGGTGCTGGAGCGGCTCGCGGACGGTGTGCCGAGGACGACGGCCCAGCTGCGCGAGGACGTGCCGGAGCTCGCCGGCCGGGTGGTGCGGGGGACGCCGGAGAAGAAGTGGGGTGGCGAGTTCCCCATCGCGCCGCAGGTGATGACGCTGCTCGGCGCCGAGGGCCGGATCGTCCGCGCTGCGAACGCCGGGCACTGGCGGCTCAACAAGCCGACCTGGACCGGCACGGAGAGCTGGCTCGGGGAGGTCACGCCGCCGCTGGAGGAGCCCGCGGGCTGGGCCGAGCTGGTGCGCCGCTGGCTGAGGACCTTCGGTCCCGGCACCGAGAGCGACATCGTGTGGTGGCTCGGCGCCACCAAGACGATCGTCCGGCGCGCGCTCGCCGACGTCGGCGCGGTGGAGGTCGCGTTGGCCGAGGGCACCGGGTGGGTGCTGCCGGACGACCAGGACGAGGTCGAGGCGGCCGAGCCGCGGGCAGCGCTGCTGCCGACCCTGGACCCCACCGTGATGGGCTGGAAGGAGCGCGGCTTCTATCTCGACCCGGCCGACACGCCGTACCTCTTCGACACCAACGGCAACGCCGGGAACACCGCCTGGTGGGACGGCCGGATCGTCGGGTGCTGGGTGCAGGACGACGACGGGGTGGTCCACGTGGTGCTGCGCCACGACGTCGGGTCCGACGCCCGAGCAGCGCTGGACGCCGAGGCCGATCGGCTCACGACCTGGCTCGGCGGCGTGCGGATCGTCAACGTCTACGCCTCGCCGCAGATGAAGGCCGCCGTCCTGCGCTGACCTAGGATCACGGCCCGTGAGTCGTGCCCAGCCCGAGCAGCAGGCCCCGCCGGTCCAGAAGCTGCGCATCCGCTACGCCAAGCGGGGACGGCTCCGGTTCACCAGCCACCGCGACGTCAGCCGCGCCATCGAGCGCGCGGTCGTCCGCGCCGGCATCCCGATGGCCTATTCGTCCGGGTTCCATCCGCACCCTCGCATCTCCTACGCCGGCGCCTCGCCGACGGGCGCCGCCAGCGAGGCGGAGTACGTCGAGCTGGGTCTCGCCGAGCTGCGGGAGCCCGACGAGGTCGGCCGGCGGCTGGACGAGGCGCTGCCGTCGGGGCTCGACGTCGTGGCGATCGCCGACGCGGCGAGCTCGGCGGCCGGCTCGCTGGCGGAGCTCCTCACCGCGAGCCGCTGGCGGATCGTCCTCGGCGACACGCCGGCTGACCGGCTCGCCGAGGCCGTGGCCGCGTTCCTCGCGACGGACTCGATCCCCGTCGAGCGGATGACCAAGAAGGGGCTGCGGACCTTCGACTGCCGTGCCGCGGTCGTCCGGATGGACGTCACGCCGGACGGCGGGCTCGACCTCGTGCTCGAGCACGGCACGCCCGCCGTACGTCCCGACGACGTGCTGACCGGGCTCCGCGAGGTGGCGGGGCTGGTCGCACCGCCGACCGCCCTGCTGACCCGGCTCGAGCAGGGGCCGTTGGACCGGGGGACCGGCCGGGTGGGGGACCCGCTGGCCGTGCGGTGAGCCGCGCCCGGTGTGGCCGGAATGCCGGAGCCTGCTAGGCCCTGTGCGATACTCGCCACAGATCGAACCCGTGCGCGTCCTCACCAGGAAGCGCGCACAGCGATCCGACGACGTTCTCGCCGCCCGGCAGGAGACTGACGGACCGGCACGGTGGAGGACCGACCGGAGCCAGACCGCGACGCACACGGCGACCGCGGCAGGCGAGGGCCGGGCTCCAGTGACGCTCCGCGGAGGGTGTCGTCCCACGAAGGCTTACGGCATCGCCCCGGCGAATGCCGATGACACACCCGGGGCGGAAGCCTCCGGGCGGAGGAGTAGCGCATGAACGACGCGCCCACCGAGACCCCCGTCGAGACCGACGAGTCGGCCCAGACCCCCGCCGAGGCGGCTCCCGCGGAGCAGAAGCCCGCGGAGGAGCAGCCCGCCGCGGAGGAGAAGCCGGCCAGGCCGGCGAAGAAGACCGCCGCGAAGAAGACCGCGGCCAAGAAGACCGCGGCGAAGAAGACGGCGGCCAAGAAGACGGCGGCGAAGAAGACGGCCAAGGCAGCGTCCGCTCCCGCCTCCGAGCAGCTCGAGCTGGATCCCCAGGGATCAGCCGAGTCCGCCGAGTCCGCCGAGGCCACCGGGTCCACCGGGTCCGCGGAGCCGGCCGAGGAACAGGCCCCCGGCACCGCGGTGCTGTTCCAGGCTCCGGAGAAGGCGCCCGCCAAGGCCAAGACCCGCGGCAAGCGCACCGCGGCGGCGAAGCCGGCGGCTGCGCCCGAGCAGAAGAGCACCGAGATCGACCCCGAGGTCGACGCCGAGGTCGACACCGAGACCGACGCCGAGGTCGAGGCCGCCGAGGGCGCAGCGCCCGCGGCGGCCGGCGAGGCGGATGCCGACGCTGACGCGGCGGTCTCGGGCGAGCCGGATCGGTCGGACGGGCAGGAGGAGTCCGGCGAGCAGGACGAGTCCGACCAGCAGGACGAGTCCGACGACGAGGCCGAGGGTGGACAGTCGGGCCAGGCCCGTCGCCGCCGCCGTCGCGGCGGCCGCCGCCGTCGGAAGCCCGGCCAGGGCGGCCCGGACAGCACTGACAACCCGGACAGCCCCGACGGCTCGGACAGCCCCGACAACACTGACAACGCCGGCAGCACCGACAGCACCGGCACTGCCGACAGTGCCGACCGCGGCGGGGCCGACGGGGCCGAGGGTGGACAGGACGCCGAGGGCGACGACGACGGCAAGGCTGAAGGCGGTGGCTCGTCCTCGTCGCGCCGCCGACGCCGCCGGCGCCGCGCCGGCGAGGGCGGCTCCGACGACGGCGACGACGAGACCAACACCGTCACGAAGGTGCGCAAGCCGCGCTCGGCGGAGGACGAGATCACCTCGATCTCCGGCTCCACCCGCCTGGAGGCGAAGAAGCAGCGCCGCCGCGAGGGCCGCGAGGCGGGCCGCCGCCGGGCGCCGATCGTCAGCGAGGCCGAGTTCCTGGCGCGGCGGGAGTCGGTCGAGCGCGTCATGGCGATCCGTCAGCGCAAGGACCTGACGCAGATCGCCGTCCTGGAGGACAAGGTCCTCGTCGAGCACTACGTCGCCCGCGAGGCGCAGACCTCCCTGATCGGCAATGTCTATCTCGGCCGTGTGCAGAACGTTCTCCCGTCCATGGAGGCCGCGTTCATCGACATCGGCAAGGGCCGCAACGCGGTGCTCTACGCCGGCGAGGTGAACTGGTCGGCCCTCGGCCACAAGGACGGCGAGCCGCGCAAGATCGAGTCGGTGCTCCAGTCCGGCCAGACCGTGCTGGTGCAGGTCACCAAGGACCCGGTGGGCCACAAGGGTGCGCGGCTCACGAGCCAGGTGAGCCTGGCCGGCCGGTTCCTCGTCTACGTCCCCGACGGCACCACGTCCGGCATCTCTCGCAAGCTGCCGGACACCGAGCGGGCGCGGCTGAAGTCGCTGCTCAAGGAGATCGTCCCCGAGTCGGCGGGCGTCATCGTGCGCACCGCCGCCGAGGGCGCCTCCGAGGAGGAGCTCACCCGAGACGTCGAGCGGCTGAAGGCCCGGTGGGAGGACATCGAGGCGAAGGTCGCCAAGGGCAACGCGCCGCAGCTGCTGTACGGCGAGCCGGACCTCACGCTCAAGGTCGTGCGCGACCTGTTCACCGAGGACTTCGCGAAGCTCGTCGTGCAGGGCGACGACGCCTGGCAGTCGGTGAAGGACTACGTCGACCACGTCGCGCCGGATCTGGCCGAGCGGCTCGAGCACTTCCAGCCCGGAGAGGGCGGCGGGTCGGACGTGTTCTCGACGTACCGCATCGACGAGCAGATCGCCAAGGGGCTCGACCGCAAGGTCTGGCTGCCCTCCGGCGGCTCGCTGATCATCGACCGCACCGAGGCGATGACGGTGATCGACGTCAACACCGGCAAGTTCACCGGCTCCGGCGGCAATCTCGAGGAGACGGTCACCAAGAACAACCTGGAGGCGGCCGAGGAGATCGTCCGCCAGCTCCGGCTGCGCGACATCGGCGGCATCATCGTCGTCGACTTCATCGACATGGTCCTCGAGTCCAACCGCGACCTGGTGCTGCGGCGCCTGGTCGAGTGCCTGGGCCGCGACCGCACGCGTCATCAGGTCGCCGAGGTGACCTCCCTGGGACTCGTGCAGATGACCCGCAAGCGGATCGGCACCGGGCTGCTGGAGGCGTTCAGCGAGACCTGCTCCCACTGCCAGGGTCGGGGCCTGGTCGTCCACGACCTGCCGGTCGAGCCCAAGCGCGGTGGCGGCGGTGGCGGCGGTGGCGCCGAGAACGGTGACGGCGACTCCCGTCGCGGTGGTCGTCGTCGGCGCGGCAAGGGCCAGGGCGACGGCAACGGTGGCGACTCGGCCCCGCCGAAGGCGGTGCCCTCACCGAAGGACATCGCGGCGATGGCCAAGCACCACGAGGACACGGAGGAGGCCGCCGAGGAGCCTCCGGTCACCGAGGAGCCCCCGGCCGCGGAGGAGAGCACGGCCGCGGAGGAGAGCACGGCGGCCACGGCAGAGACCCCGTCGACCGTCGAGGACGCGGCCGTCGCCGAGGAGCAGGCAGTCGCCGTCGAGGAGCAGGCCGTCGAGGAGCAGGCCGTCGAGGAGCCCGCGGCGGAGCAGCCCGCGGCGGAGGAGCCCGCGGCGGAGGAGCCCGCCGAGCCGGTGGTCACCACCACGGTGGTCACCCGCACCCGTCGGCGCGCCGCCAGCCGGCCGGCCGGCCCGCCGGCGCTCGTCGACGACGCGTCGGCCGACGAGCCAGCAGAGCCCGCAGAGCCCGCAGGCGACGGCGCTGCCGACGCCAGCACCGAGCCGCACGTGGAGCACGTGCCGGTCAAGAAGCGGGGGACCCGCAAGCGATGAACCAGGGTCCGGACCGCGGTTTTGGCGGATACCGGGCCGGACCGTAGTATTGACCGTCGGTGCGCCGCCGAGGTGTGCCGTTCTGCTCGGCACCCGGCGCCCTCGCGACCCGCGAAGGAACGCTGTGCGTGCCGCAGACCCGGACGTGACGTAGAAGGAGCCCGCGGTGGTGTACGCGATCGTGCGCGCAGGCGCGAAGCAGGAGAAGGTCGCTGTCGGCGACGTCATCGAGATCGACAAGGTCTCCACGCCGGTCGGTGACACCCTGACCCTGCCGGTCGTGCTCGCCGTCGACGGCGAGAAGGTGACCAGCACCGGTCTCGACAAGGCGGCCGTGACGGTCGAGGTCCTGGGCGCGACGAAGGGCCCCAAGATCGTCATCCAGAAGTACAAGAACAAGACCGGCTACAAGAAGCGCCAGGGTCACCGCCAGCAGTACACCCAGGTCAAGGTCACCGACATCAAGCTCTGAGTCTCGACGGGCTCGACCACCGAGCCGGAGCTCTCCTCACCTCGAAGGACTGAAGAGATGGCACACAAGAAGGGCGCCGCGTCCACCAAGAACGGCCGCGACTCCAACGCCCAGCGCCTCGGCGTGAAGCGCTTCGGCGGCCAGGTCGTCAACGCCGGCGAGATCCTCGTCCGCCAGCGGGGCACCCACTTCCACCCCGGCGCCGGCGTCGGCCGTGGCGGCGACGACACGCTCTTCGCGCTCGTCCCGGGCGCCGTGGAGTTCGGCAAGAAGCGCGGCCGCAAGGTCGTCAACGTCGTCCCGGCGGCCGAGTGACGCTCGGCTGACAGGCAGGCTTCGGAGGGCGTCCCGTCGCGGGGCGCCCTCCTTCCATTTCCGTTCCCAGCCCCTTCCCACTCCATTCCCATCCGTTCCGGTTCCGTTCCCATTTCGCGCTGCTCCGAGCAAAGGTTGACCCCATGGCTGTTCCCACGTTCGTCGACCGGGTGACGCTGCACGTCGCCGCCGGGCGCGGTGGCAACGGGGTCGCCTCGGTGCACCGGGAGAAGTTCAAGCCGCTCGGCGGCCCCGACGGCGGCAACGGCGGGCCCGGCGGTTCGGTCATCCTGCGCGTCGACCCCGACGTCACCACCCTGGTCGACTACCACCACAGTCCCCGGCGGCGCGCCGAGCACGGCGGCCACGGCGCGGGCGACCGGCGCAACGGCGCCCACGGCGCCGACCTCGTGCTCCCCGTGCCCGCCGGCACGGTCGTCAAGCACCGCAACGGTGAGGTCATCGCCGACCTGGTCGGACCCGGCACCGAGCTGGTGGTCGCCGAGGGCGGCCGCGGCGGCCTCGGCAACGCGGCGCTCGCGTCGAAGGCGCGCAAGGCACCGGGCTTCGCCCTCCTCGGCGAGCCGGGGGAGGAGCTCGAGGTGGTCCTCGAGCTCAAGGTGGTGGCCGACGTCGGCCTCGTCGGCTTCCCCAGCGCCGGCAAGTCCAGCCTGATCGCCGCGATCTCCCGCGCTCGTCCGAAGATCGCCGACTACCCGTTCACCACCCTGGTGCCCAACCTCGGCGTCGTCACGGCCGGTGACGTCACGTTCACCGTGGCCGACGTGCCCGGGCTCATCGAGGGCGCGGCGGAGGGCCGCGGCCTGGGCCACGACTTCCTCCGCCACATCGAGCGCTGCGCTGCCCTGGTCCACGTGCTCGACACCGCCACGCTGGAGCCGGGCCGCAACCCGGTCGACGACCTCGACGTGATCGAGCACGAGCTCCAGCGCTACGGCGGGCTGGAGGACCGGCCGCGCCTGGTCGCGTTGAACAAGGTCGACGTCCCCGACGGCCGCGGCATCGCCGAGATGGTGGTCGAGGAGCTCGAGCAGCGCGGCCTGCGCGTCTTCGAGGTCTCCGCCGTCTCCGGCGAGGGCACCCGCGAGCTGGTGTACGCGATGGCGGCCATCGTCAGCGAGGCCCGCCGCGCCAAGGAGGCGGAGATCCCGCAGCGGATCGTCGTACGGCCCAAGGCCGTGGACGACGAGGGCTTCACCGTGAGGCGGACCGGCGCCGGCTGGCGGGTGCGGGGCAGCAAGCCCGAGCGCTGGGTGCGCCAGACCGACTTCAGCAACGACGAGGCCGTCGGCTACCTCGCCGACCGGCTCAACCGGCTCGGTGTCGAGGCGCGGCTGCTCGAGCTGGGCGCGGAGGAGGGTGACGCCGTCCTCATCGGGCCGACCGACAACTCGGTGGTCTTCGACTTCAAGCCCGGCATCGACGCCGGGGCCGAGAACCTCTCCCGCCGCGGCGAGGACGCCCGATTCACCGAGGACCGCCCCGCCGCCCAGCGCCGCCGGGAGATCCAGGAGCAGCTCGCCGATCGCGCGGAGGGGGAGACCCGGGCCGACGTGGCGCGCCGGATCGACCGGCCCGAGGTCTACGGACCCGTCGCGTACGAGATCGGCTCCGAGGCCGATCCCGACGCCGTGCCCCAGCAGAGCCCGGACGACGAGGAGGCGTGGCTCGAGGAGGACCCCGGTGACTGAGCCGGCCGCCCGCGAGGCGGTCACCGGCGCCCGACGGATCGTGGTGAAGGTCGGCTCCAGCTCGCTGACCACCGCGGCCGGCGGGATCGACCCGCTGCGCGTCAGCGGTCTCGTCGACGTGCTCGCCGCAGCCCGCGCCCGCGGCGCCGAGGTCGTCCTGGTCTCCTCCGGTGCCATCGCTGCCGGGCTCGCCCCGCTCGGGCTGGCGAGACGGCCCCGGGGCCTGGCCGCCCAGCAGGCCGCGGCGTCGGTCGGGCAGGGGCTGCTGGTGCACCGCTACACCGAGGAGCTTGCCCGGCACGGGCTGACCGCGGGGCAGGTGCTGCTCACCCTCGACGACGTGACCCGGCGCTCGCACTACCGCAACGCGCACCAGACGTTCACCAAGCTGCTCGAGCTCGGGGTCATCCCGATCGTCAACGAGAACGACACGGTCGCGACCACCGAGATCCGGTTCGGTGACAACGACCGGCTCGCCGCCCTTGTGGCACACCTCGTGCACGCCGACCTGCTCGTGCTCCTCTCCGACGTCGACGGCCTGTACGACGGTCCGCCGACCCGGCCCGGTGCGCGCCTGATCGGCGAGGTGCGCTCCGAGCGTGACCTCGCCGACGTCGTGGTCGGCTCGGTCGGAGCCGCGGGAGTCGGCACCGGCGGGATGGTCACCAAGGTCGAGGCCGCCGCGATCGCGACCGGCTCGGGGATCCCGGTCGTGCTGACCTCGGCCGACCGCGCCGGCGAGGCGCTCGCCGGCAAGCCGGTCGGGACGCTCTTCCACGCCACCGGCAGGCGCCGTCCGATCCGGCTGCTGTGGCTGCGCCACGCCACCGAGGCGAAGGGCGCGGTCGTGCTCGACGCCGGCGCGGTCCGTGCGGTCGTCGAGCGCCGGGCCTCCCTCCTCGCCGCCGGCGTCACGGGTGTGCGAGGCGACTTCGGCGCCGGCGACCCGGTCGACCTCGTCGACCCGGGTGGGCGGGTCGTCGCCCGCGGGCTGGTGAACTTCGACGCCACCGAGATCCCGTCGCTGATGGGGCGGTCGAGCAGGGACCTGCAGCGCGAGCTGGGCGCCGGCTACGAGCGCGAGGTCGTGCACCGGGACGACCTGGTGGTGCTCTGACCGTCTCGGCCGGTGTCCGAGCGGCGGTCGGGCCCCGGGGCCCTGCGCGTAGGCTGGTGGGGCCATGAGCGCCGACCCGACTCCGACGGTCTACCTCGACCACGCCGCGACCACTCCGATGACGGACGTCGCCGTCGAGGCGCTGACCGCCCGGCTGCGCGAGGTCGGCAACGCGAGCTCGCTGCACGCCTCGGGCCGCCGGGTCCGGCGCATCGTCGAGGAGTCGCGGGAGACGGTCGCGCAGGCGCTCAACTGCCGTCCGGGGGAGGTCGTGTTCACCTCCGGTGGCACCGAGGCCGACAACCTCGCCACCAAGGGCCTGTACTGGTCGCGGCGGGCCAGCGACCCGCAGCGCCGGCGGATCCTGTCCTCGGCCGTGGAGCACCACGCCGTGCTCGACCCGCTCGAGTGGCTCGAGGAGCACGAGGACGCCGACGTGGAGCTGCTCCCGGTCGACACGACCGGCCGGCTCGACGTGGCCGCGCTGCGCGCCAGCGTCGAGCGCGACCCGGCCTCCGTCGCCCTGGTCACCGTGATGTGGGCCAACAACGAGGTCGGCACCCTCCAGCCGGTGGACGAGGTCGTCGCCGTCGCGGCCGAGCACCGGATCCCCGTGCACACCGACGCCGTGCAGGCCATCGGCGCGGTGCCCGTCGACTTCGCGGCCTCCGGCGTGGACGCGCTCTCGGTCTCCGGCCACAAGGTGGGCGGTCCGCAGGGCGTCGGTGCGCTCGTCGTCCGGCGCGAGGTCGAGCTCACCGCTCTGATGCACGGCGGCGGCCAGGAGCGCGACGTGCGCAGCGGCACCCTCGACGTCCCGGCGATCGCGGGCTTCGCCGCGGCGGTGGAGGCCGCGGTGAAGCACCAGGCCGAGCACGCGGCGCGGCTCGCGGCGCTGCGCGACCGCCTCGTCGACGCCGTACGACGCGTCGTGCCGGACGTCGAGCTCAACGGCGACCCGACGGACCGGCTGCCGGGCAACGTGCACCTGAGCTTCCCGGGGTGCGAGGGCGACTCCCTGCTGATGCTGCTCGACGCCCGCGGCATCGAGTGCTCGACCGGCTCCGCCTGCTCGGCCGGCGTTCCGCAGCCCTCCCACGTGCTGCTCGCGATGGGCCGCAGTGCCGACGAGGCGCGCAGCTCGCTGCGGTTCAGCCTCGGCCACACCAGCACCGAGGCCGACGTCGACGCCGTGGCCGCCGCGATCGCCCCCTGCGTGCAGCGCGCCCGCGCGGCGCGCGCCTGACCGGGGCGCCGCCGATGAAGGTGGTCGCCGCCATGTCGGGCGGGGTGGACAGCGCGGTCGCGGCCGCCCGTGCCGTCGAGGCGGGGCACGACGTCACCGGCATCCACCTCGCGCTGTCACGCAACCCGAAGTCCTATCGCACCGGTGCTCGCGGCTGCTGCACGATCGAGGACGCCAACGACGCCCGCCGCGCCGCCGACGTGATCGGCATCCCGTTCTACGTGTGGGACCTCTCCGACCGGTTCCACACCGACGTGGTCGAGGACTTCATGGACAGCTACGCGGCCGGCGAGACGCCGAACCCGTGCCTGCGGTGCAACGAGAGGATCAAGTTCGCCGCGGTGCTCGACCGGGCGCTCGCCCTCGGCTTCGACGCCGTGGCGACCGGCCACTACGCCACCGTCGTCGAGCGCCGCGACGGGACCGTGGAGCTGCACCGCGCCGTCGACGCGGCCAAGGACCAGTCCTACGTGCTGGGCGTGCTCGACGAGCAGCAGCTGCGGCACTCGCTGTTCCCTCTCGGCGACACGACCAAGGACCGGGTGCGCGGGGAGGCGGCCGCTCGCGGGCTGCTGGTCGCCGACAAGCCCGACAGCCACGACATCTGCTTCGTGGCCGACGGCGACAACGCCGGGTGGCTGCGCGAGAAGCTCGGCGACCGCGCGCCCAACCACGGCGGCGACATCGTCGACGAGGCCTCCGGCGAGGTGCTCGGCCGGCACGCCGGCACCTACGGCTACACGATCGGCCAGCGCAAGGGCCTGCGCCTGGGTCGTCCGGCGCCCGACGGGCGCCCGCGCTACGTGCTCGACATCGAGCCGGTCACCGGCACGGTCACCGTGGGACCGCGGGAGCGGCTGGCGGTGGAGCGGGTCCGCGGCGACCGACTCCGCTGGTGCGGGCCCGCGCTCCCTGGCGGCACCGTCCTCGCCGGCGACGGGGTGACCGTCCAGCTCCGCGCCCACGGCGAGGAGCACCGCGCGGTGGTGCGCGTCGCGGCCGGCGAGCTCGACGTGGAGCTGCTCGACGTCGCCTTCGGCATCGCGCCCGGCCAGGCCGTCGTCGTGTACGACGGCACGCGGGTGGTCGGCTCCGCCACCATCACTGCCACGGAGCGGGTGCCGGCGTGAGGGCCACCGCCGTGGGGTCGTTCCCGGGCACCGACCAGCCGGACTTCGACGAGGCGCTGTCGCTCGTGCTCGGCGAGCTGGCCGGCGACGAGCGCGGGCTGCCGGTGCTCCCCGAGGTCCCGGGGCGGGGCGCCCTCGCCGGCATGGTCGGGCGCACCCTCGGCCTGGTGGCCGAGCTCGACGCCGACCTGCAGCCGGGTGGCTGGCGGCTGACCGGCAGCTCCGGAGCGCCGCCGCTCGACCAGCGGCGAGCCCGCAGCCTGCTGGCGCAGGACCTCGACACCCTCGAGGAGTCGGCCGCCACCCACGAGGGCCCCTTCAAGGTGCAGGTGACCGGGCCGTGGAGCCTGGCGGCCGCGGTGGAGCGCCCGCGCGGCGACAAGCTCCTGGCCGACCACGGTGCCCGGCGCGACCTGGCCCAGGCGCTCGCGGTCGCCGTCACCGCTCACGTGGCCGACCTTCGCCGGCGCCTGCCTCGGGCCGCCGAGCTCGTCGTCCAGCTCGACGAGCCGAGCCTGCCCGCCGTGCTGGCGGGCTCGGTGCCCACGGCGTCCGGCTTCGGCCGCCACCGAACCGTGCACCCGCCCGAGGCGAGCGAGGCGCTCGGCTGGGTGCTGGAGGCGGTGCACGACGCCGGTGCGGTGCCGTGGGTGCACTGCTGCGCGCCCGACGTCCCGATCGGCCTGCTCCGCGGTGCCGGCGCCCGCGGCGTCCTGGTCGACCTGGCCCTCCTCGACGCGGCCGGACATGACGCCGCCGCCGAGGCGCTCGAGGGGGGCGACGCGGTGGTGCTCGGCGTCGTACCGACGACCGAGGCGGCGGTGGCCGACGCGCAGCTCGTCGAGCGGGTGCAGCGCTGGCTCGACATGCTCGGACTCGACCCGGAGCAGGTGGCCGGGTCCCTGCTGGTCTCGCCGGCCTGCGGGCTGGCGGGAGCGTCGCCGGCGTGGGCTCGCCGGGCCGTCGGCCTGGCCCGGTCGGTGGCGCGCTCGCTGGCCGGCTGAGGCGCCTCACCGGTTGCCGGCAGCGCGCGGGGGTACCGCCTCGGAGATCCACCCCCGACTCGAGGAGGAGTCCTGTGCCCGACCTGACCGGCAAGCGCATCGCCATCATCGCCAGCGACTACGTCGAGGAGCCCGAGCTCGTCGAGCCGCGTGACCGTCTGCGCGACAGCGGCGCCGAGGTCAAGGTCTACTCGCGGGAGAGCGAGCCGATCCAGGCCGCCCAGGGCGACGTCAACCCGACCCAGAAGATCGAGGTCGACGGGAGCTACGACGACCTCGACGTCGACGAGGTCGACGCGCTGGTGGTGCCCGGCGGGACCGTGAACGCCGACCACCTCCGGATGGACGAGCGCGCGCAGACCATCGCGCGCAAGGTGGCGGGGGCGGGCAAGCCGCTGGCCGTGATCTGCCACGGTCCGTGGCTGCTGGTGTCCGCAGGTCTGGTCGAGGGGCGGCGCCTGACCAGCTGGCCGAGCCTGGCCGACGACATCCGCAACGCCGGCGGCAACTGGGTCGACGCCGAGGTCGTCGTGGACGGTGCGCTGATCACCAGCCGCAAGCCCGACGACATCCCGGCGTTCGTCAACGCGATCGAGCAGGCGCTGGTGGGGGCCCGCGTCTGATCGGTGCGCCGAGGAGGCGAGGCCCGCCGGAGAGATCTCTCCGGCGGGCCTCGTCGTTCCGGCGGGACGCTCCTATGGATCGTCAATCCCTGATTGGTCCTGATTCGAGTAGGCGGTAGAGGTCGCGGGCGATGTAACGCTTGAGGCAGCGTTTGATCTCGCGGCTGGTCTTGCCCTCGCTGGTGCGGC